>JAAZAB010000358.1 GCA_012514555.1 Lentisphaerota bacterium | reverse complement strand
TACTTGGCAATCTGGGTCCGGGCATACAGGCGGAAGATCCGCCATGAGTCTGCTGTCGGATCCCAATACTGTACCATCCGCGCCCAGCCAAGTGCCCCTAAAACGAAGGCCCCCGCATATACGGCTGCGCCTGCAATCATGAAGCTTAAGGCAAGCCTGCCCGGGCGCCATTCTGCAAGGTCGCCGCGATACAGCCAGAACTTGCGCGCCAGGAAAGCCAATGCGACAGCCACGAGCAGCCAGCCGAAATAATCCAGCAATCGCTTTTGTGATGTCTGCTGCATGTTCAGCCCGCAAAATCCGGGTTCACAGCCTGATATTCGAGGGCGCCGGCGGGCGAATGGCGTCGCCCGCGCTCTTGCCGCCGTTCGCATTCACGAAAAAAGCGCAGTATTTCCCGGTGATCTTTGCCAAATCGAAAGCTTCAAGCGCGAATGCCCTGGCATTGCGCCTGACAAGGCCGGCATCCTTCTTTCCGCCGATGATATCAGTGATGGCCCTGGCAATATGCCCGGGGCTCTTCTGAGGGACGATAAACCCGTTTACTCCGTCGCGAATGCATTCCCGGACGGACTCCAAATCCGTGGCGATAACGGCGGCGCCGCAGGACATGGCCTCCATGAATGTCACTGGAAACCCTTCCCGGTCCCCGCCCCGGGCGACTATCGAGGGGCCGATGAACACGTCCGCCGAGGCGAAAAAAGGGGGCAGCGCCGAGTTGGGCATAGCCCCCGCAAAAACCACCTGCCCCGCGGGCAGGTTCAGCTCGTTGCGCAGCGCAATCATGCGCCCGCGCTCTTCGCCGTCCCCAATCAGCAGGAGGTGCGCATCCGGAAATTCCGAGAGCACTTCCGGCATGGCCTCGATCAGGTAGCGAACGCCCTTTTTCTCGCTCAACCGCCCGACATATAACAGGAACGGCCCGGACCCGGCATGGCGCTTTCGCAACTCCTGGCCGGCCCTGTCCGGGGAAAAAAGCTCCGAGTCCACGCCCATGGGAATCACCCCGGTCGCGACATTCCCTCTGATTCCGATCCGCCGCACTTCTTCCAGGAGGGCGCGGCTCACGGCTGAAAGCCCCGCCAGCCTGTTCCAGGCAAGGCGCTTCAGCCGGTTCGCACCCCGCAATCCGAATATGTCCGCGCCGTGCGCAATTCCGAATACGAGCGGTTTCCGGCGGACCAAGGCGGCGGCAATAACCGCGGCCAGGCATTGAGGAAGCACCCAGTGCGCGTGAATTATGTCTATCTTGAAACGCCGGATCATCCTGATTATGGCAAGCGTCTCGAACAGGATGAAAAAAGGAACCTGAAACCAGAGTAACCCGCTGGTTCGCAGGTTTGGAAGAATGGCGTTGCCGCCCTTGAGCAGGGTTCGGGCTCCAATCCAGAACTTGAATCGAAACACCGGGATCCCGGCCATCGTTTCCTGCGGCAGGGCGCCTTTTGCATGCGGCGCCAGGACGAACACGTTGTATTCGCAAGCCATGCGGCGGGCGAGATCGCATATGAACTGTGCAATATGGTCGTCTTTCCAGCGAGGGAAGCTGGACGTTACAACCAGGAGGTTTTTTCTGCTCATGCGCCCGCCACGTTTGTTTATTTCGTTCAGTTGTGCAGCGGCTGGGAGAACGCCCTCTTGAGATACTGCAGCTTTCTCCCGCTCCTGAGAAGGATGCCAAGGTACCGCCGGTCGAAGAGAAAATCAAAAAAGCGCAGCCACCTTCGGATGTAGCCGGCATCGAGCTTTAAACGCGCATAACGCGGATGCGGGAAAACATCGTACAGGCGGTCCAAAAGCGCCATGATGCTCTCCGAGTGTGCGGCAAACCTGTATTTCCTGTCGAGGAGGGTGAACGCCTCTTCCGAGGGATAGGTCTGGAGAACCTTGTAATCGTCGCGCGAAAGCTTCCTGTCAAGGAAGGATCCGGGGTAGGGGACCGTCACGTTCCATATCACCACGTTCGGCCTGATCTCCTTCATCAGGGCGACGGACATTTCGATGTCTTCCGAGGTTTCTCCGGGCAGGTTCACCATCATGTTGGCGAACGTTCTCACGCGGCGCCTGGCGCATATCGCGAAGGCGTTTCTCACCTGCGCCGCGGTTATGTCTTTCCTTATGTCCTTTAAAAGCCTGTCGCTGCCGGATTCCACGCCGAAGTCTATCTGCATGAAGCCGGCTTCCGCCATCGCCCGCACCAGGTCGTCGGACACCAGGTCCACGCGCGTCTGGCAGCCCATGGCAAGCCTGAGCTTCCTGCCGCGGATCCCGGAGCAAATGGCAATTACTCTTTGTTTGTCCAGAGTGAAGGATTCGTCATAAAAATATATCCCGTCGATCCTGTATTTGCCGACAAGGTGCTCGATTTCGTCCAGGACGTTTTGCGGGCTGCGCTTTCGCACGCGGCGGCCGAATATTTCATGCGCCACGCAGTACCTGCACCTGAACGGGCAACCCCTGGAGGAAAATATCCAGAACAGGGAAAGAAGCACCGGCCGCATTCCCCAGGAAGTCGGCATGGTGTAAAAGCCCATGTCCACCTTGTCATACGCCGGCATCGGCAGGGAATCCAGGTCCGCGATGAGCTCGCGGCGCCCGCTCATTCTTATCGAATCGCCCTCAAACCAGGCAAGGCCGTCAACTTTCCGGATGTTCCCGTGAGCGGCGTCGGGATGCCCCGATTCCCGGCAAGCCTTCACCAGCTCCGTGAAAGTCACCTCGCCCTCTCCGATGACAAGGTAGTCAATGCTGTCCGCGGCTTCTACAAAATGCTCCGGGTGCGTTGTGGGTTGCGCGCCGCCGAGGACAATCAGCGCGGCGGGCTTCAGCTTTCGTATTTCCCGGCAGAGTTCCATCACCGATTCCACCTCGGTCACGAGGCAGGTAATGCCTATGATGTCGGTATTCGCCTCGCCTATGGCGCGGAGTATCCTGCCCTTGACGCCGGCCGCTTCCTTCGCGTTCCGGGCCTTGATGTCGATGATGTCGTTGTCTATTCCCGCCCTCGTGAGGCATGCGGATATGTACATGAGCCCCAGGGGCGGCCGGGGCGTCACGGCCCGGGTGGGCGGCTGAACGAGCAGGACTTTCCTGTCATCGCGCATGGTTGAACCCGCAAAATCCGGGGTGAACCCCGCCTGCCCGCGCTTAGCCGCGAACATAATCCATGACCCTTTCCATGGCGCCCATTGGGCTGGATTTGAATATGAAGATGAAGCGCCGGAACAGCCGGCGGAAGGCGCGATTGTATTCCCGAACCTGCGCATAGTATTGGCTCAGGAACTCCCTGTACTCATCGCCTTCAAGCGTCGTCAATCCCATCATGGGGCTGTGATGGTAAAAATCCGAATAATCCTCGACGTCCTTGACAATCCCGTGCTGCCTGAACAGCTCGTATATCTCTGTTCCCGGGTACGGCGTTACGACGCTCAAAACCATGGTGTCGACATCCAGAGCCTCGGCGAACCTGAGGGTGGACAGGGCCTCGTCTTTCGTCTCGCCCGGGAAGCCGACCATGATGAACGCCGATACCGGAATGGAATATTTCCTGAGCAGCCTTATTCCCCGCTCGATGTCCCTTGTTGTTTCGCCCTTCTTGACGAGCTTAAGTATCCTGTCGCTCCCGGACTCTATGCCGACGCTCGCCTGGACGCATCCGGATTCCCGCATGGCCCTCACCACTTCCTCGTCCAGCGTATCCGCCCTGGTGTCGCATCTCCAGACAATGCCCAGCTTTTCCTCCCTGATCCTCCCGCATATTTCCAGGACCCTCTCCTTCCTCAGCGTGAAAGTGTCGTCCCTGAAGTTGAAATAACGCGTGCCGAAAGCGCTCTTTACATGCTTGATCTCGTCAATGACATGCCGGGGGCTCCTGTAACGCACCGGCCCCGGCCACATCTTCTTTGCCGCGCAATAGGTGCACTGAAACGGACAGCCCCGGCTCGTTATGATTATGCCGAAGCCGTAGCGGCCATACTGTTCCCTGTGGAGAAGGCTTTCCCTGTCCGGGAACGGGAGCGCGTCAATGTCCCGGATCAATTCCCTTGGCCCGCCGTCAATCACCGCGCCGTTGCCGCTGTAGACAAGCCCCGGTATCCCGGGCAGCGCTTTTCTTTCCCTGGCGGCGATCAATTCGCTCAATGTCTGTTCGCCCTCGCCCCTGACTACGTAGTCAATGTTGGGCATGGCGGCCATCCGCTCGGGCATCAGCGTCGCATGGCTTCCGCCCGCAACCACGCATATTCTGGGGTCTACCGACTTAGCAATGTCCGCAACCTTGAGAGCCGACTTGACCGTTGCGGTTTTCGCATTGATCCCCAGGTAATCCGGGGCAAAGCTCTCGATCTCGTTCCTGATCCATCCCCAGATCGGGTCGCCGAATCGCTCGAACTCCTTCTTGTAGCGGTCGTAGAGGGTGAATATCTTCTCCGGCCCGGCCGCGAATCTCGTGCTG
>JAAZAB010000357.1 GCA_012514555.1 Lentisphaerota bacterium | reverse complement strand
GCCCATTCTCATCTCTCGCTCACTTGGACATTGGATATTCCTTGTTGGTTATTGGATATTCTCTTGAAGTCTTTCACCCATTCAGTGCAGCATCAGCAGAGTTGATTGGCCATCGCAACAAATTTCACATCAACATCTTGCAGCGAGCGAAGACAGCCGCGGAGCAGTTGAACTGCTCCATATAGGTTGAAAGCCGTGCCGCATCCTATCCGCGCTGTCGCGCAGACGGGACTCGCCCCCAGCCGTACAGTAACCGCTATAAGGCGGCAACCGGCGGAAGCGGTTCCTGGTTCGCGGCAGGCGCGGGGGCGGGTCAGGCTCGCGGGGTTTCCGAAGATGGGCCCGGCTTGATTTTCCGCGCGGCCCGGTTCATGGATGCGAAGAAATCGGCCGCTCCAAAATGCCGGCGTGGAACAGGAAGGCGGAGCGTATTCCAGATCACCGCGAGCTGGAGCAGGGGCGCCCCGAGCACCAGCCAGGCCTTGACCCAGTCCAAGTGGAAAAATCCGCGGCCGAACAGGATGGAACCGCTGCTGTTGCCGACCCGATCGACGAGCCAGCCGCTCGCCATGGTCGCGAGGGCCTGAAAGGCGACAACGGCAAGGGCGTAAAGATTCATGGCCTCGAGCGCCTCGCTGCGCCGGACGTAATAGTGCAGGATGTTGGTCATTACTATTCCAAGCCCGGCGCCCAAAGAGCCGGCGAGCGTGCCGGAGACGAACAGCGCGGCCAGGGAAAAGAGCTTTGGGCCGGCCAGGGCCGCGCCGGGCGCCAGGGGCGTCACCAGAAGGACCAAAGGGGCAAGGGCAATGGAGATGATCTGGAGGCCGATCAGCATCGGCTTGAATCCGACGGTGTCGGCAACGCGGCCCCAAAAGAGAAACGAGAGGGTTGCGGCCACATTGGCCGCAACAAGATACCAGGCGATGAGGTTGGAGGGCACGTTGATGACGGTGCGCAGGTATAATACAAACAAAGGCAGCCCTGCGAATGCCAGCAGGATCGGGATGACGAGCGGGCGCCGCAGCAGCCTGGAGGAGCGCAGCGCAGCCACAATGCTTTTCCATACGCCGCGCGCGTTTGCCGGCGCTGCCGGGGCCTCGGCAATGCCCTTCGGCATCCGCCAGAGCCAGAAGACATGATTGATCTGGCCCGCCATTGCCAGGGCCAGAAGCCCCTTGTACTGGATTTCCGTAATGCTGCTGCCGATGAATACCGAGGCCAGGATCGACACCAGCACGGTGATGGTCGAGAAGCTGAAGCGCATGCGGGAAAAGAAATCCCCGCGCTCATCGCGGGTTGTCACCTGCCGGATCATGGGCTGCCAGACCGTCCCAAAGCCCAGTTGGGTGGCCAGGCCGTAAAGCAGGATCAGGCTGATGAAAAGCGGGTAGGTCAGATGCCTGGCGGGCGTCGCGGCAATGACGCCGATTAAGGCGACGCGCAGCATCCCGAAAGCAAGGAGATTGGGGACAAAGCCCATGCGCCGCGACAGCGGAAGAAAAAGGAAACGCAGCACGGCCAGCAGCGGTGTCATGGAAAGGACGGCGGCTATGCGGCTTGCGGAAAAATGCAGCACGTCGTTGGCGTAGAGCAGCATCATGGATCCGGCCACGATGAATTCCGTTGCGCCGAAGAACAGGTTGCTGCGGAGAATATGCCGCTGGGCGGCGAGCAGGGCGGCTTGCGGGCGCAGGCTGTTCCTGTTGACCTCTGTGTCCACGCTCATGCGTCAACGATTTCAGCGATCTCGAATCCGGCCGATTCAATCATTTTCAGGTCGGCTTCATACCCCTGGCCGGGCGTGGTGAGATAGCCGCGGGTGAACATCGAGTTGGCTGCGAACAGGCCAAGGGCCTGCATAGGCCCCAGGCAGGCTTCCCGGCCCCCGGCCATTCGCAGCTCGCGGTCGGGGAGCAGCAGCCGGAACGCGGCCAGCGCCTTGAGACATTCATTCGCGGGCAATCGGCTCAGGCCTTCAAGGCGGGTGCCGGGGCGGGGGTCCAGGAAATTGACGGGTATTGAGTCCGCGCCGATTTCGCGCAGATCCAGGGCCACGTCAACCCTATCTTCGAAGGTTTCGCCCATGCCGAGCAGCACGCCTGAACACAGGTCCAGCCCCGCCTGCTTCACGGCGCGCGCAGTCGCTTTTCGTTGAGCGTAGGTGTGAGTCGAGCAAATGGATGGAAAATAACGCTCGGATGTCTCAAGGTTGTGGTTGAACCGATTCAGCCCGGCCGCCTTCAGGCGCCGGACCTGCTCAAGCGTCAGTATGCCCATGGAAGCGCAGGTCTCAAGCCGCGTTTCGGACTTGATCCTGCGCAGAATGCCGCACAGGCGCTCAAGGTCGGCTTCGATCGGGCCGCGGCCGCTGAACACGATGCAATAGCGCATGGCCCCGAGACGTTCAGCCTCGCGCGCGCCTTCAATGATCGCCTCGTCGGCCTGCATTGAATATGTTGGCGCATCGGTGTGCGCCTTGGCCGACTGGCTGCAATACGCGCAATCCTCCCCGCAGGCCCCGCTCCGGGCGTTGCGGATGACATGGAGCCTTACGCCGCGGCCGAAATGGCGCAGCCGCACACGAAAGGCCGCGTCCAGGAGAGAGAGCAGCTCGTCGTCGGGCGCCGATAAGGCCTCGAGCGCTTCCTCGCGCGTGGCCGCACCGCCTCCGAGCACCCGCCTGCCGATCTCAAGCCAATTCATACCGGCGGGTTTATGGCCGGAAATTCCGCGTGAGTCAAGCTCTATCGGCTTTCTTGACAAGGCCGCGAGCGTGTTGTTGCCCGCGCTTTTTTCATCTTGATAGTAGGGGTGTGTCGCTGCATCATCCGGAAAAGCGATTTCAATATTTACCCATTACAAGAGGTTTGTGCAGCAACCTGGGCGGCGGCAGCCAGGCCTTCCGCAATTCGAAGAACGGCCTTTTTTGGAAGGCCGGTTTCCACGGCGATTGTTCTTCCCTCGAAGCTGAGCGTCGGCATCCTGTTGAGCGCAAAATCAGAAAGAAAGGAAAACATAATGAAACTTGGTTCGCATCCGCGGCTTTACATCGGCCCGTCGGATCTGGCCCGCTTGCAGAGTCGGCCCGGATCGCCGTTTCTCAAGATTGCCAATGCGTGGGTCGTTAAAAATGCCGCGAAGTGGTCGCAAATGCCCCCGCTGACGTTCAACATTTACACGCACAACTCCTTTCTTGTCCGCGCCCGCGAGGTCCAGGAGCGCATCCTGGCGCTCCTGGCGCGCTGGCAGCAGACTGCCGACAGCCGCTATCGCGAAGCCGCAATCAATTACATCCGCATGATCGGCGACTGGGAATGCTGGTCGTGGATCACATGGCGAAAAGGCGACTATCGGCCGGCCGCAATCTTTGACCTGAGCTACGGCGAAAATTCGGCCACGCTTGCTCTCGCGTATGACCTTCTTCACGATACGCTTTCGGCCGGGGAAAAGAAGCTGTTCCTTGAGATCGCGTCCGGGCGGGCGCTCGCCTCCGGCGCCGTGCATTGCCGGCCGGGCGCTTCCTGGTGGTTCGGCGCGGCAGGCTCGAACTGGAACACGGTCTGCGCCGGGGGCCTTGGCATGCTTTGCCTGGCCATGTACGACGACCTGCCGGCAGCGCGGCGGATTCTGCCATGGGTCGAGAAATCCTTCGTCCCATATATGCGCCACCTTGACGAGACCGGCGGAGGCTGGCCCGAGGGGACCGGCTATTGGAACTACGGCATGAGCTATGCCTTCATGTATCTGATGAGCTGGGAGAACAGCGCCGGCCGCCGGCATCCGCTGATGCAGTTGAAAGGCGTGCGCAAGACAATGGAGTTCCCCCTGGATTTCACCCCGAACGGACAGGCGTGCGGCTTTGGCGACTCGAACAGCTGGACTCCGCTGCCGTTTCATTATGCCGCGGCCCGCCGGCTCCGGGCCGGGTCCGCGCTGCAGCGCATTGACGCCTGGCTGTGCAGGCGCCCGGAAGACTCGTGCAGCGGCGGCTGGGCGCCGGCCGTCGGCTGGCTGCTGTTTCACGACGACCGCCTTGACGCGGGGCGCAAGTCTGCATTGCCTGGCGCAAAGCTGTACGGGGGCCTCGACTGGGCCGTGCTTTCCGACGGGCGCCCGGAGCCGGCTCTGTTCGCTTCGGTACGCGGCGGCACGACCAAGGTCTCGCACGGGCATTGCGACCTGTTCAGCTTCAACCTCGTGGTGAACGGCGAAAGGCTCGTTGCCAACGAGGGCAATGCCGAGTATCTCGACACAACCTTTTCCCCGCGCCGCTTCGATCTGCCGGACATTAACGCCCAGTTCAAGAACACGATTTTCATCAATGGAGTAGGCGTGTTTGACGGGGCCTCGCTGGATTCAACCAGGATCTTCAACCGCCCGGGCTTGTCCGGCGTCCGGCTGGAGGGCAGCGGGGCGATCGGCCCGACGCGCGACGGCGGGCAGTCCGCCAAGTTCTGCGGCCGGCTCGCGCTTATGCTGAAAGGCAGGGCATTCCTGGTTATAGACCGTGTTGTCACCGCCCATCCGGCGCGCATTGAGACCCGGCTGCACACGCATGCGGAAGTGCTCCGGCAGTCCCGCGGCGCATGCCTGCGCGGCAAGCATGCAAATCTCAGGCTGGCTTTTGCCGCAAGCGTACCCGGGCTGCTGGCGCGGGCCACGACTGCGCCGACCACGCCGACGGCGGAGCCGGCTCAAATGTTGCGCTGGTGCACGCGCGCGCTGCATACGGACATGGTCCTTGTCACCCTGGCCGTGCCCGGAGCCGCGCCGGCAAGCGTCGCGGTGCAGCAGTCCGGCAGGGCGCTGGCCATTGCCGTCAAGGCGCGGCAGCTTGCAATGCGGCTGGAAGTGTCTGAAAAACTGGAAGTCCTGAACGTCGGGTGAAAATGAAGAATGGCGCAATGCCCCGGAAAACGCTTTCGCTGAATCGCGACTGGCTCTACTGCCCCTGCGACAAGGCGGCTTTTGCCGCGCCGCGCCGCGCGCCGCGCGGCTTCGCGCGCGTGCACCTGCCGCACAGCAATGTCGAGCTGCCGCTTAACTATTTTTCCGAGCGGCGCACGCAGTTCGCATCCTGGTACCGGAAGAGCATCAAGACTCCATCGCGCCCGGAGGGTGCCCGCGTGTTTGTGGATTTCGACGGCGTCATGATGTCCGCCTGGGTCTACGTGAACGGGCGGCTTGTCCGGACCAACCGCGGCGGGTACGCGGGCTTTTCGGCGGACATCACGGACTTTCTGCGTCCTGGCCCGTGCGCGGAGAACCTGCTCGCCGTGCGCGTGGATTCACGGCTGGACGGCGGCGTTCCGCCCTGCGGCAAGGTGATGGATTTCCAGACCTTCGGCGGCATCTACCGCGACGTGCGCATGCGGATCGTGCCCGCCTGCTTCATCGAGGACCTTTTTGTCGCCACTCCGAAGCCCCTGGCCGCGCGCAAGACGATGTCGGCAGCAGTGACGCTGCGGAACACCGGCGCAGCCTGGGAAGGCGCGGCGCGCCTGGAGCTCTTGAGCATCGAGGGCAAAACTCTGGTTGCCGGGCCGAATGTCGCCTGCAAGGTTGGCTCCAGCAATGCAAGCGCAGTCGAACTCTCTCTTGAGAACCTGAAGGGCATTGCGCTCTGGGACCTGGACACGCCTCGGCTGTACCGGGCGCGGGTCACCCTTGCGGACGGCGCTCGTGTCCATGACCGGATGGAGGTCCGCTTTGGCTTTCGCGAGGCGGTTTTCGCCAGGGAGGGGCCGTTCCTGCTCAACGGCCGGCCGGTTAAGCTGAGCGGACTCAACCGCCATCAGAATTACCCCTACATAGGCGCAGCGGCCCCGGCGCGCCTGCAGCGGCGGGATGCCGATATCCTGAAGTTCGAGCTTGGCTGCAACATCGTGCGCACCAGTCACTATCCGCAGTCTCCACACTTCCTCGACCGCTGCGACGAGATCGGCCTGCTGGTATTCGAGGAGGCGCCCG
>JAAZAB010000356.1 GCA_012514555.1 Lentisphaerota bacterium | reverse complement strand
GAAAACCTTTATGAAAGGAACGCGGTCAACTTCCTTCCCGGTAAGCGTTCCGACAAATCGCTCCCTGTGGTTCATGGCCGCGTCCCGCGCTTTCAGATCGAAAAGCCGGGTTGATTCCTTTCCGTTCGCGCCAGGCTCAGCCTTTCTGCTTGCGGAGCATGACGTAGTTCACCAGCAGCCACGGGGGCCCCGACTGCGTGTCGCCGGGGGTGGCGCTCTCGATAACGACGGTGTTCCCGCGCTTGAGCTTTTCGAACGGGAGCGTGAACTTGCTGACCTTCCAGGCGGAGACGGCCAGCCCGCAGGGCCCTTTGTAGACCTCCTCGCCGTTCAGCGTTATGCGGATTTGGAACTCGGGCTCGCCCTTGGCGGTCTCGTACTGGCCGCTGAGGTAGAGGTCGTAGGCGCCGGAGGGCGGGAATGGATCGCACTCGAAGCTGAAGCGCGCGCTGTTCGCCTGGAATTCGCTGCCGCGGAAGGGGGCGCCGAAGCGCGGGGCGCTGCGGAACCCGTAGACCATGGGGCCCTGGGTTCCCGAGAAATCAACGGCGTGCTTCAGGACGTCGCCCTTTTCAGGGTCAAAGCCGAGGTCGGCCTTTGCCTGCTCCCTGACCGCCTCGATTTCCTTCTCGTAGCGCTTGAAGAAATCGGGCGCGCTGCGGGCTGCCGCGAGGGCCTTTTCCGCGAACCCGACGCCCTGTTTGAAATAGCACGGCAGCCGGTCGAGCGCGGGCTTGTTGAGCTCTTCCGCCTTTGCGAGCGACGCCCTGGCGGCCTTTGCGACTTCATCGAGCATGGGAATTTCATGAACGGCTTCCGGCGTGATAGCGCCGTAGCGGTACTTGTCAATCCTGGCCAGCGCGAGCGCCGCCGGGCGCATGGCGGAGAACATTCCGTGGCCGTAGTACGCGTCCACCATGGCCTGGGTTGAGCGGTCCGCGTCGAAGCCCTTCTCGTTCCATTGCCAGTCGGCGAGCGTGCAGATGAGGGGCGCCTGGACGCCCACGCTGCTGTTGCACAGGTAGGAGTGGACGTCCTGCTGGAACCCGTCGTAATGCCAGGACTTCCAGCCGTAAATCGGGTCGGCCGTGTAGTGGATCAGGTTGTGCGGGCCCCAGCCGTTCTGCGCGTAGGTGGGCTTGCGCCTGATCAGGTCCGCGAACCATTTGACCTTGTCCGGAGTGACCTGGTAGCCTTTGACGCGCGGGCCTGTCCAGAACACGAGGATTTCCGGGTCCAGGTGCTCGCCCAGGCTGCGCAGGTAGTTTTCGCGGTCTTCCGGATAGGATGCGGGCGCGTCCGGCCCCCAATAGAAGGGCGGGCAGAAGATCATTGAAAAGACCGGGTGTTTCGCCTTGATAGCGCGGTAGAGCCTGGTCAGGTACTTCGCGTCCTGGTTCGCGCCGATCTTGCTGATCTTCTCGTCCTGCGGGTGCAGAGGATAGCGGCCGTCGTCGTAGGGAAAATATATGCCCGCGCCCAGGGCTGCAACCTTGCCGAAAACCTCCTGGTGGAGCTCGAACGTGCGTTCGGACGTGAGCGGGTACTTGGGATACATGGTGTAGGAGAACGCGCCGTACATCACCTGGAAGCCGAAATCGCGGAGCAGGCCGGTCATGGCCTTCATTTCCGCCTCGAGCAGGGGCGTTACGCCCCATCCGTGCAGGGCGTTCGCGCCCTGCATGATGACCAGGTTCATCTTGGAATATATCGCCATCTCCGGGATCATGCAGTTGACATCAGTGTTGTAGAAGCCGCGCACCGCCATGCCCGGCCAGTCGTTGATGGAGCATATCCGCACCCGGGGTCCGTTCCGGCTGTCAAAGAGCTGCATGAATGAGACGAGGCCCCATGTGACGCCCTGGCTGTCGAACCCGGCAATACTCGCGCCGTCCCTGGCGACCTTGAGCGCGTAGCCCTCCTTTTTCTCAGGCGCTTTCAGCGCATCGTCGGAATTGACCTTGAGCACAAACTTCGAGCTGTCATCGATCGCGACGCCCATGCGCTTGAGCTTGGGCAGGATGTAGCGCAGCCCCGGCGCCTTCATGTCCAATCCCTTGCCGAGCTCGATCCGGATCGCCTTCACGGGCGCGAAAGTCTCGGTATACTCGGCCTCCTGCGGCTCCGGAAACGCCCGGGCGCCCGAATGGAGCGGAAGCTGAAAATGGTCCAGCGCCGCATCGCCGTCCAGCAACTCCGCGGTATTGCGGAGCTGCCAGATGTAGTCGGACTGGCCCCGCCCGGCGCCGGCCTTGAGGTTGAGCGCGTTAAAATCCTTCAGGAGCCGCTCCGCCTCCGCCCGGCTGCCGCGAAGAAGCGCCGCATTGACCAGCCCGTAGCAGGCCGCCGCGCGCTGTTGGTCGGGCAGCTTTTCCATGGCCGCCAGCTTTTTGTAGACCGGCTCGGCTTTCCCGGCGTTGTCCAGGGTCAGGAGATGGTAATTTGCGTATTCCATCAGGAATGCCGGATTCCCGGCATCGACTGCCATACGCTGCTCCAGCAGATCGATGTATTCTTTCTTCATCTTCTCGAGCTCGGCCTCCGGCTTCAGGTCTATGTAGCGCGCGATGTACTGCGGAGACCAGACATCCCAGCGGCCGCCCCGGACCTTGTCGGAGAGCGCCGCCAGGGCCCGCGACTTGTTCTTTGGATCGGCGTCCTTCATCGCGGCGATCTTCCTGCGCACGCTGTCGGCCCTGGCGCCGGCGCCCGACGCCTCGTGGACCTCGGCGAGCGCGGCCAGGATGTCGTCCTGCCTGATGGCGATCTTCTTTCCGGCGGCGAGTTCATCCAGCTTGAGCAGGGCTGATTCCAGCGGGACAAAGTTCGTCGCGCTCTTGCACGCGTTGAGCGTGCCGGGCCCGCGCAGCTGCGCAAACAGGGACTGCTGCGCTTTTTCCGCGGCATTGGTGGCAATGATTTTCGCCAGCAGGTCGTTGATCCTTGTCTCAATAGGAACCGGCTCCGCGGCGGACAGCGCGGTTGCGATTGCGAACGCGCCAGCGAGCAGCAGCGGCCATGCCGCCATTCCAGGAGTTTGTTTTTTCACCCGTTAAAACCTCCATATTACAGCATGATGGACCTTGGCAAGCGCGCGGATATTCACGCCCTATTTTGCGCCCCTTATGATCGCGTAGTTGATCAAGAGCCACGGGCCATTATGCTGGCTTACGCCCTCCGAAGCGCAGGCGACATTGATGACATTCCGGCCTGGCTTGACCAGCCCGGCGGGTATCTTCACGCGCGCCAGCCCGAATTCGCCTTCTGGCAGCCCGCAGGCGCCGTCGAACAAGGTATTCCCGTTGAGCGTGATGCGCATGGCAACGGGCAGGTCCCGGTTCGTTTCGGCGCTCCCGCATAGAATAAGTTCGAGGGGCGCGCTCCCGGCGGCATCGAACGGAATGCCGAGGCGGTTGATGGGAGTTCCCGCGGCCCGCAGAAGCATGCCGAACCGGGCGTCGGCCGGGCGCTTTCCGTCGAAAGTGCCGCCGAGGAAATCGGCCGCGGTGCGGAAGATGTCGCCCTTGGCTTCGTCGAGGCCGGCCTCCTTCACGGCAAGGCCGCGCGTGGCGTCGATCCGTCCCTTGTACGCCTTCTGGAAATGGTCCGGCGCAGCCGCCTTCGCGCTTTTGAGCAGCGCTTCCGCGCGGGTGAGATTGATCTCAAGGTCGGCGGCATACATCTTCATGGCGCCGGGGAACTTTGCGCGCGCCTCGTCGAAAGCTTTCCGCGCGCGCGCCACGCAGGATTCAATGCGCGGTATTTCCGTGAGCGCGAGCGGGGTGAACTCGCGGTACCTGTAGCCGTCGAGTTCCGCCAGGGCGTCGCCGGAAACCTTGACGATGTCGTGGAAGCCCTTGCCCGCGAGGGCGTCCAGGGCGCGGCGTACTGACTCCGCGGCCCGGTAGCCCTTCATGTTCCAGAGCGCGTCGCCCATGGTCATGCACATGGAGGCGCGGGACGGCAGCCCGGAATTGACGACGTGGCCGGAAACATTGGACCCCCATTCGGCGAAATACCATTCGGTCCAGGGCATGGCGTCCGCGGGATAGACGTCGCCGTTGTGGAGTCCGGGCCGGTTCTGCCAGTAGAACGGCTTGCGCCCGAACACGCTGAACGCCCAGTCGGTGTCGCTCTTCAGGTTGTCGTAGGTGACGAGCCTGTTGCCCGTCCACGTGACCATGATTTCCGGGTCAAGTTCCTTCTTGATCGCCTCGTTGTACTTGTCCCACGGCTCGTTGTACTTCTTTTCAAGGGTCTTGAACCCCGGGCTGTAGTACGGGCCCCAGTAGAACACGGGACCGAAGTGCATGCGGAACCCGGGATATTTCTCCTTCACGGCGCGGTAAAGCCGCGTGAAATATTTCATGTCCTGCTTGGCGGCGTTGCCGCTCCGCTTGACATCCTGCGGATGAAGCGGGTGCCGGCTGTCGTCGTGAAGGAGGTACGGGATGCCGCCGGCGGCCGCTATCCACGAGCAGTGCTCCAGGTTGCGCTGGAATGTCCGCTCGCTCGTGAGCGGGAATTTCGGATACATCGTCTGGGAGCGGTCGCCCGCCATGTAATCGAGCCCGAACGCCCTGTGCCGGCGGATCGCCTGCTCCGCGACGAGTTTCCTCAAGGGCGTGTCGCCGAAGTACATCGTCTTCATGGTT
>JAAZAB010000355.1 GCA_012514555.1 Lentisphaerota bacterium | reverse complement strand
CCACGCCGTGGCGCGCTACAGAAGCCGGATTGCACCACCGCTGAACCAAAGCGCCTAACAGCCAACACGGAATATTCCAAGGAATCCGATGAATGTTGGAAGTTCCTTGTTGGATATTGGATATTCGGTTGCTCTTTCTAGGTTCAACTGCTCCGTAGTTGTCATCGCTCGCTGCAAGAGGCCAATACGGAATATCCACTCTCCGCCCGCCTGAATTGACTAAAGCTTTTCTGTCCCCGAGTTCCGCCGCGACCGGAAGCGGCGGATCAGCGCGTTGGTTGACGCATCATGGTTGAGCGGCGGCTCCGCGGCCGCGGCAAGCTCCGGAAGAATCCTGCCGGCCAGTTCCTTGCCAAGCTGGACGCCCCACTGGTCGAACGAATAGATGTTCCAGATCACGCCCTGGGTGAATATCTTGTGTTCGTACAGGGCAATGAGAGCGCCGAGCGTTTCAGGGCTCATGCAATCGGCCATGATGGTGTTCGTGGGGCGGTTCCCGTCGAACACCTTTAACGGAACCAGGCCGGGCGGCGTTCCCTCCGCGAGCACGGCATCGCGCGTTCTGCCGAAGGCAAGGGCCTCGGTCTGGGCGAAGAAATTGGACATGAGCTTCGCATGGTGGTCGCCAACCGGGTTCAGGGACCGGCAGAACCCGATGAAATCGGCCGGGATCAGCCTGGTTCCCTGGTGAATCAACTGGTAAAACGCATGCTGGCCGTTGGTTCCCGGCTCACCCCAGATGATCGGCCCGGTCTGGTAGCGCACAGGACGCCCTGACTGGTCCGTTGACTTGCCGTTGCTTTCCATGTCAGCCTGCTGAAAATAGGCGGCAAACCGACTGAGATACTGGTCATAGGGAAGAATGGCATGGCTCTCGGCGCCGAAGAAGTTGTTGTACCATACGCCGAGCATGCCCAGGATGACGGGCAGGTTTCTTTCGAACGGCGCGCGCCGGAAATGAACGTCCATGGCATGGAATCCGTCCAGCATGCGCATGAAGTTATCGGGCCCGATCGCCGCCATGAGCGAAAGTCCGACGGCCGAGCACAGGGAGTAGCGCCCGCCCACCCAATTCCAGAACCCGAACATGTTGTTGGTATCTATGCCGAACTTCGCGACTTCGCCGGCGTTCGTCGAAACCGCCACAAAATGCCGCGCCACCGCGGCCGGGTCCTTGAGCAAAGCAAGGCACCAGTCCCGCGCGGTCCGCGCATTGGTGAGCGTTTCCTGGGTGGTAAAGGTTTTTGACGTGACAATGAAGAGTGTTTCCTCGGGATTCAAGCCGCGCGTGGCCTCGACGATATGGGTCCCGTCAATATTGGAAACAAAGCGGACCGCCAACTCCCTCATGGTGAACGGCTTGAGCGCCTCGTATGCCATGGCGGGGCCAAGGTCTGAGCCGCCGATTCCAATGTTGACCAGGTTGCGTATGGGCCGGCCGGTAAAGCCCTTCCATAGCCCCTTGCGGACGAGCTGCGAGAACCCGGCCATTTTTTCCAGAACGGCGTTGACATCGGGCATCACATCCCGGCCGTCCACAAGGATGGGCTCGTTCGACCGGTTCCGCAAGGCCACGTGCAGAACTGCGCGGTTCTCCGTGCGATTGATTTTCCGGCCGGTGAACATGTCCTCAATGGCCTGGCTCAAGCCGCGAGCCCGTGCGAGCGCCATGAGCAGTTCAACGGTTTCCGGATCGACCAGGTTCTTGGAATAATCGAGATAGAGCCCGGCGGCCTCCGCGGAGAACCGGGTTGCGCGGCCGGGATCGGAGGCGAAGTGATCACGCATGTGCTTTTTGCGCAGAGCCCTGGCGCGGTCTCCCAGCGCTTTCCATTCGGGCATGCGCGTGAGTGTGGGGCGAGCGGATTTCATCTCAATCGTCTCCGGTCAGGGGTTCGGGATTCGGGGCTCGGCGTATTCGTTTTTGCTTCGCAGCTCGATGGTTACCGGGCCGTCGTTGTGAATTTCAACAAGCATCCTGGCGCGGAACACGCCCGTGGCCACTCGCTCCGGCCCCAGCAATTCGCGCAGATGCCCGGCGTATGCCTGGTACAGGCGGTCCGCCAGGTCGGGCGGCGCCGCATCGGTGAATCCCGGCCTGTTGCCTTTCCGCGTATCGGCCTGCAATGTGAACTGGGAAATGATTAGCGCGGAGCCGCCGACATCCTGAATCGAGCGGTTCATGCGGCCCTGTTCGTCAGGAAAAATGCGAAGGGCCGCGGTCCGGGTCGCCAGGTATTGCGCATCCTCGTCCGAATCGTCCCTGCGCACGCCCAGCAAAACCACGTAGCCCGCGCCGATGCTGCCGGCCACCCTGCCTTCCACGGTCACCTGCCCGCGCAGGACTCTCTGGACAAGGGCCTTCATGCTTCTCTTTCCTACTCAGCCAGCGTGCTCTTGCCGGCCACCTGCCTGATGAAGTACCGCGGCCTGGCCCTGACATCTACGTAGGTCCGCCCTATGTATTCGCCGAGAAGGCCCATGGCCACGAACTGTGCGCCGACAAAGATGAAAAGAATGGCGAAGAGTGTGAAAACGCCCTGGGCCGCCCATTCCGAGCCGCGAATGAAGCGCATCACGAGAATCATCACGCCAAAGCCGACCCCGAGCATGGAGACCAGCACGCCGATAACGCTCAAGAGCCGCAGCGGCAGTGTCGTCATGCTGGTCAGCAAATCGAACTGCAGGTTGAGCAGCTTCCACAGGCTGTACTTGGACGTGCCGGCGCGGCGCTCTGAATGCCCGACCTCGACCTCGGCGGTGCGCTTGGCAAAGCTGTTGGCAAGCACCGGGATGAACGTGCTGCGCTCCTGGCATTGGAGCATGGCCTGGACTATCTGGCGGCGGTAAGCCCTCAGCATGCAGCCGTAGTCGCGCATCTTGATGCCGGTCACGCGGGCCGTCATCCGGTTCACCATCAGCGAGGAGAGGCGCCGGAAAAAGCTGTCCTGCCGGTTCACGCGAATGGTTCCCACCACGTCATGGCCTTCGTCAATGGTTTTAACGAGCCTGGGAATTTCCTCGGGCGGATTCTGCAAGTCCGCGTCGAGCGTTATGATTATCCCGCCGCGCGCGTGTGCGAAGCCGGCCATGATCGCGTTGTGCTGCCCGTAATTCCTGTTCAAAATGACGCTGACGACCTCGCCCGGATGCTCGCCGGCGGCCTTCTCAAGCATGTCGGTGGACCCGTCTCGGCTGCCGTCGTCCACGAGCACGAGTTCGAAGGGCCTGCCCATCGAGCGGCATGTCTTGAGGCAGCGCTCGAGCAATTCAGGAAGGTTCTCCTTCTCGTTGAACACTGGAATGACAACTGAAACAGTCTCCGGCGAGCTCATTGCTTTTTCTCCGCAAGCACGTCCTTGATTGCGCATATCACGTCGTCCTGGTCCGCCTCGGTCATGTCCGGGAAGAGCGGAAGGGAGAGGATGCGGTCCGAGTTCCACTCCGTATCCGGAAGCAGCCCGCGCTTGAAGCCCATGGCCTGGCGGTAGTAGCGCTGGAGATGCGCGGCCCTGAAATGAAGGCCGGTTCCTATGTTGCGCTTCTTGAGGCAATTCATGAACGTGTCGCGGTCAATGCCGGCCCGATCAATATCCAGGCGCACAATGAACAGGTGCCATGAATGGAGCATTGGCCAAGGCGGATCCTTCAGGGGCATGATCTCGTCCATCTCCGCGAGGCGCTCGCGATACCTGAGCGCGAGCGCGGAGCGAAAGCGGTTCATCTCGTCCGCGCGCGCGAGCTGGCCGCGGCCAAGCGCGGCGGCTATGTCCGTGATATTGTACTTGAATCCGGGCTCGACCACCTCCGCCTGCGGGGACCTGCCCTGCATCTGGCGGTCGAACGCGTCCACGCCCAGTCCGTGGAACTTGAGGCGGCGCACCCGGTCCGCGAATTCCGCGTCATGGGTGGTGATCATGCCGCCCTCGCCAGTGGTAATGTTCTTTATGGGGTGGAACGAGAAAATGCACGTGCCCTCCGCGCCGATCCGTTTCCCGCGATATTCCGTTCCGAGCGCATGCGCGGCATCCTCGATGACGCCTATTCCGCGCTTCCGTGCAAGCTCGCGAATGGGGCCCATGTCCGCCGGCGCGCCCGCGAAGTGGACCGGCACGATGAGCTTCGTGCGCGGCGTCACGGCCGCCTCGATGCGCGCCGCGTCGGCCATAAGAGTATCCCTGTCCACGTCAACAAAGACCGGCGTTGCCCCGGCGAGCACGATCAGGTTGACTGTCGAGACCCATGTCATGGACGGCGTAATGACCTCGTCCCCGGGCCCGATCCCGAGGGCCTTGAGCGACACGTGCATTCCGCCAGTGCCGGACGTGAGCCCGACCGCGGCCGGGCAATGAACGTAGGCAGCGAACTCCTCCTCGAACCTGGATGCGTTCGGCCCGGTGGCAAGCCATCCGGAGCGCAGCACGTTCGCAACGGCCTGGATCTCCGGCTCAGTGATGCTCGGTTTCGAAAACGGCAGGAAGGTGTTTCTCATTGTAATGGCGGACCCTTCTGTTCGGCCTTGCTTCCAATCAGTTGCAGACAACGCGCGCGCAGGCGCACTTCCAGCAGCACGGCCCCCCCGGCGACCGACGCGGGCAACGTTTTCTTTTCCGGCTTATGGCATGCAATGACCGCGTTGTAATCGGAGTGCGAGCCGGCCAGTATCCGCTCCAATTCATCCGCGCTCTTCACAACGGCAAATGTGCGCTGCCCGTAATAGTAAAGCCCGGCGCGCACGGTCTCGTCAGGCGCCCACAGCGCGGGCCGGACTTCCGGCAGGTCCAGCAACCCGTCCGCGAACACGCGGAAGCTCCGGCCATACCCCTTGCCCAAAGCGCCATCCACAAGCGGACATGCTATTGAAAGAGCAACTATATACAAAACGGCAGTGATTGCAAGATATCGGATCGGGATTGTCCGGCGTCGGCCGAGAAACAAGGCGAGCCCGGCCGCGACCAGGATCGTGACGGACAATGCCTGCAATAGCCTTGCGACAGTCCCGTCCAGCGCGAGCCAGAGCACGGGGCCCGCGGCAAACAGGAGGGACACCGCAAAGACCCAGCCCATGACAGCCAGCCACGCGCCGCACCAGCGCGGCAATTCCCGATCCATAGCACGTGCCGCGATCATGGCCCAGGCCGGCATGAGCACCACCAGGTAAATCTCGCGCTTGGTCGCCGAAAGCGAAAACAGGAGCAGCCCGCCCAGGCCCCAGATGAGAGGAAGCATCACGCCGGGCGAGAAGCGCCGGCGGCGCAGGAACCCGGCCAGCGTCCAGGCGCCCAGCCCGAAAAGCGGCAGCCATGTCAGCGCATACACCGGAAGAACCCCGAGGTAATACAAGGGATTGGGATTGATGTGCCCGAGTTGGACCGCCTGCCCGGAAAAACGCCCCACGTGGTTGCTATGCCACCACTCGCGGAACAGCTCCGGCCCGGCCGCAGCCCTGAAAGCGGCCGCCCACGCCATGCAGATGCCAAGAAAGACCAGCAGCCCCGCGAAATGCCATGCGCCCCAGCACAGCCAGCCGGGAAAAACGCCGGCTTTGGAAGCGCTCGCCCGTTCAATTGCCCACGGCGCGAACAAGCCCAGGGCTGCCACCCCGATAACCGCCGGCCCGATGACGCCCTTGCACAGAAAGGCGCCTGCGGCGGCAAGCCCGGCCAAGGCCAGAAAGGAATAGCGCCCGCCAACATAGGCTTCCGCGAGAGCCCAGATTGTCGCCACGCAGAACAACAGAAGCGCGTTATCCACCAGGAGCCAATGCGTGACATGCACGAAGCCGGGCAAAGTGGCCAAAATCGCCGCTGTCCAGCCGGCCATACGCGCCCCGCACAGGCGCCGCGCCAGGAGATACGTCAAGCCAAGGCTCATCAGGCCCATGACGGCCAGGCTCAGCCGAAGCGCAATTGTCGGCCCGAGCCATCCTCCAAGCGAGCGCAGGAAGAGAGCCCAGACAATGTATGAAAGCGGCGGCTTTTCCACAAAAGGCTGGCCCGCCAGGTGCGGCACAAGCCATTGCCCGGTCCTGCTCATCTCAAGGGCAATGGCCGCCTCGCGCGGCTCATCGGGCGTCCACAAATCATGATCGAACAACCCAAAGACGGAAATGAACAGGCAGAGCCCGAGCAGGAATCCGGGAACGCGATTCTCCCTCGAATCCCTTTCGGATGAAACCGGGTCTGAAGTCATAGCGGCCGCAGTTTACCAGACGCCGGCCCGCGGGAAAAGCGCCAAGACACGGCATGGTTTTCGCGAGAATTGACAAGGCCCCGGCGCGGCGATAATCTTCCTGCCTTAACAGGCAAAAATTCCCGACAGGAGGCGCTGCCATGACACGTCGCTCAAAACTTGAACCGCGGATTGCCCTGCTCTGCTCCGCCGTCCTTTTACTCCCGCCCTCGCTATGGTCGGCTCCGGCAACGGCCGGGGCAGCCATTCCCCCCGCGCTAGCCCAAGTTTCGCACCCCCTCTGAGATTTTAGTCAAAAAGAGGCCATTTGAGGCCGTTTTTCTTTGTAAGTCGTTGATATATGATTCGGAGATTGCTTTGTAGTGCCCATAAATGTTTGCCCCT
>JAAZAB010000354.1 GCA_012514555.1 Lentisphaerota bacterium | reverse complement strand
GCGCCCGGGCCAACATGAGGAACCCTGCAAATGTCCATCATCCATGATCTGCTGGCCAAGGCCGTGTCGCTCAACGCCTCGGACGTCCACCTGAAATGCCGCCAGGCGCCGTACTTCCGGGTGAACGGCGACCTGGTCGGAAGCGGGTTCCCGGCAATGTCCGAGGACGAGCTCCGCTGCGTGGCGGTGGACCTCCTGCCGGAGCACATGCGGAAAAAGGGTGACGCCCCGCCCGAGATGGACTTCTCCCACGACGAGCCCGGCGTCGGCCGGTTCCGGGTGAACGTGTTTCTATCGCGCCACATTCCCACCATCGCCATGCGCTTCGTCAAGCGCAAGATTCCCTCTTTTGAAGATCTGCACCTGCCGAAATCGCTCGAAAAACTCGCGAACGTCAACAGCGGCATAATCGCGGTGTGCGGCGCGACAAGCTCGGGCAAGTCCACCACGCTGGCCGCGCTGGTCAACTGCATGAACATGACCTCGTGCCTGCGGATTATCTCCATCGAGGACCCGGTCGAGTACATGTTCGAGGACAAGAAATGCGTCATCACCCAGCGCGAGGTGGGGCTGGACACCCCGTCGTTTCACTCGGCGCTCAAGCACGTGCTGCGGCAGGACCCGGACGTTATAATGATCGGGGAAATGCGCGACGACACCAGCCTCCGCGTCGCCATGAGCGCGGCCGAGACCGGGCACGTCGTGCTCTCCACGCTCCACGCGAACACGTGCCCGCAGGTGATCAGCCGCATCCTGGATTTCTTTCCAATGGAGGAGCGCAACCAGATGCTGATGTCCCTGGCCAACAACATGGCCGCCGTGATATGCCAGCGGCTCATCCCAGCCATCCAGGGCGGAGTCATGCCGGCCCTCGAGATCATGCTTAATACCCCAACAATCCAGAAGCTGCTTCAGAAGAACGATCTGGGCGTCCTGGCTGCGGCCATCGAGACCGGAACCGAGGACGGCATGCAGACCTTCAACCAGTCCATTTACGGCCTGATCAAGAGCGGAGCGATAACCGAGAAGGACGGGCTGGCCTACGCGACCAACCCGGAATCGCTGCGCATGAACCTGCAGGGCATATTTCTCGACGAGGGCAGACGCATTATCGGATAACCGGAGGAACACCATGTTACGCATCGAATCGGCAGCCTACGGCGGCTGGGACAACAACGTACGCATTTCGAACCGGGAAGTGGAAGCGATCGTGACCGGCGACGTGGGGCCGCGCATCATTCGCTTCGCCTTCAAGGGCCAGAAGAACATTTTAGCCGAGCTGCCCGGCCAGATCGGAGGCCGCGGCGAAAAGAAGTGGATGATCCGCGGGGGACACCGCCTCTGGATCGCGCCCGAGGCGAAGCCGCGCTCATACGAGCCCGACAACGAGCCAATCAGGATTTCCGTGTCCGCCGGCCGGGTCACTGCGCTCCAGGCGCCCGGCCCGATCACGGGCATCCAGAAGCGCATCGAGCTGGAGCTTGATCCGGACAAAAACCTCCTGAAGCTCACGCACCGCCTGACAAATTGCGGCCGGAAACCCTTCGAGCTCTCGCCCTGGGCGCTGACAGTCATGGCCAGGCGCGGCACGGCAATCATTCCCTTGCCTGACAAAATCCCGCATTTCAAGAGGCTCACGCACAACCAGCAATGGAGCCTCTGGGGCTACACGGACCTCGGCGATCCGCGCTGGACCTTCCGGCCCGGCTACATCCTGTTCCGCCAGGACCCGAAACGGCCGCCGAATAAGCTTGGAATTGCGCACCGCGAAGGCTGGGTGGCATACCACCTCGGCACAACGCTTTTCATCAAGCGCTTCGACCGCGTAGAGAACGGCTGTTACCCCGACGGCGGCGTCAACTTCGAGACGTTCTCGAACGAGGAAATCCTCGAGCTGGAAAGCCTGGGCCCGCTCACCACCCTCGCGCCGGGACGCTCCGTAATACACCGGGAGACGTGGTCGCTGCACCGAAACGTGCCCCCGTGCCGGACGGAAGCCGATTTCGCCCGCATCGCAAAGCTCGCCGCCAAATGCTGACCGCACCTCGCAGCAGCCGCGGCTAAACTGCAGGGGCGGCCGGGACGGCCGCGCTCCCAGGGGTCGCGCCGCACAGCAGCCGCGGCTACAGCTAAAACAGAAGACAGAATCCAGAAGAATCAGCCACAGAGGGCACCGAGAGATTATTTTCATTCTATCTCCTATCCCCTCTTTCGTCCTCGTCCTCGTCCCTCGTCCTCGTCCTCGAACTTGAACTTGAACATTGGACATTCATGTTGAATATTGGACATTCTCTTGAAAACTGTCCCCTATCCCCTCCTTCTCTCCCAACTCAAAACTCAAAACCCAAAACTCAAAACTTTTCCCCTCCCCTCTCCCTCCGTGATCTCTGTGTCCTCTGTGGCAACTCCCCCTCTCTCCTCTCTCCTATCTCCTATCTCCTATCCCCTCTCCCCTCTCTCCTCTCTCCTACCTTTCAGGACCACCATTTCGAGAGGATGCTTCCGATGACCGGTCCGGCCGCATGCGCCATCCGGTGGAATCCCAGGTCCGTTGCGTGCGTTCCGTCCACGGTGCATTCGGAGAAATCCACCCCGTAAAGCCTCATTCCGTCAAGGAAGTAAATATTCTCGTCCCCTTCCGAACGGAACTTCTTCAGGTTTTGGGTATGAATCCGCGTGAGTTCGGGGCGGTTTCTGGACGCGAACTCCGAGCTGATCGGCGCGTAAGCCTCGGCCGATTTCGGCGGCGCCGAAATGGTCAGGATTGGCGTTCTGGAGTGTTTTTTCCGCAGAATGCGGATGAACGGTTCGAGGGTTTTCTCGAGCCGATCGGGGCCCGCGTTATCGTCGTATTCCAGGACAAACATTGCGGGGTTCCTGATTCCCGCAATTATCTCCGCCATCTCCGGCTCGCCCTTGGCGCTCCCGGAAAAACCAAGGTTGATGAAAGGGCGGTTGAGCATGCGGCTCATGATGTTCGTCGGGAGCATTCCGGGCCTCGAGGCGCACCCGCCCTGCGTGATGGATGTCCCATATACGACGATCGGCCGGGGATCGTCCCACGGCTCCGGCTTCTTCACTTTCGACCCGGCGGAAAGCCCCACCTCGAATTTCTTCACGCCGGAATAAAGCGGAAAATGAATCGTGAATTCGCGCATGATTTTTTCTGCGGCCTGGAACAGCGTGCAGCAATAGTCATCCCCCACGGTTCCGAAACGGGTGTTTTTCGCAAAAACCTTCATCCTCCCGTTGCCCGTGTAAAGGTCGAAACCCATGCTCCCGTCGAACGTCATGTGATCCATACGCGACGCATGGTAAACGGTCGCCTTGACCTTGATTTCCCTGGCGTCAGACTTGAAGCAGAGCATTCCTCCGGACGTGTGCCAGGAAAGCTCCCGGACGTCAGGGGAAAAGGCCAGCTTCCGGTCGTTGTCGGGCAGCCTTCGGAATATGCCGCCTTTTTCGCGCCAGTGGAAGCCGCCCAGTTCGAACCCCGGGGAATCCGCCGTATACCAGTCCATTCCTTCATTCCCCGCGGCTCCGGTTGCCGCGGTCTTGCCGCTTTTCTTGATGCCCTGTTTTGCCATGTGCTTCTCCTTACTTTCAATTGCGGTTATTACCCTTCCCTCTCATTGCCCGGGCTTTCGCCATTTGGCCGCCGCGCGCCGCAGGAGCGCGGCGAAACGGTCGGCAGGCGTTTTGCCCTTCTGGCGATAAGATGTCCTGACCTGGTTCATTTCCGCCCCCATCTGCACATCAAGGGACGAGGATTTTCTTATGGCGAGAAGCTGCGACGGGTACACGCTGCGATGGCCGGTGATCAGGTAGGCTACCACGCAGCCCACCGCAGCGTACGGCCCGATCGAGGGTCCGAACATCTCGACGGCCATGATGCTCGCGGCGATCGGCGTGTTGGCGGCCCCGGCCAGGAGGCACGCAAATCCTATCGCGGACATTGTTGCGGAATCCACGTGAAACAAGGGCGCAACAAGTGCGCCAGTCGTCGAACCTATGAAGAATATCGGGGTCACTATCCCGCCGCTCCCGCCGCCGTTGAGCGTGATTGAGGTGAATACGATCTTCAGAAAAGGAACCGGCCACGAGACGCCCTGTCCGCCCAGGCACGCGGAAATTGTTGGCACGCCCAGCCCCAGGTACTGGCGGCCGAAGATCAAAGCCAGCAGCGCGAGAACACAGCCTGCGCCGGCGGCCTTCAGCGGCGGCCACATCCTGAGCCTGCCGAAGAGCTTGTGGCCCAGCTGCATCCCTTGTATGAGCAGGACCGAGACGAATCCGAAAAGAATGGCCGCGAAAATCACCTTGAGGAGCAGAACCTCGCTCAAGCCGGAAAGCG
>JAAZAB010000353.1 GCA_012514555.1 Lentisphaerota bacterium | reverse complement strand
CTTGGACATTGGATATTCCTTGTTGGTTATTGGATATTCTCTTGATGTCTTTCACCTATTCAGTGCAGCATCAGCAGAGTTGATTGGCCATCGCAACAAGTTTCACATTACTCTGACCAAACGCAAAATCCGGGTTGAAGCCTGTTGCCGTGGAAGATGGAGTTTTTATGCGGGAGCCGTGTGCGGCGAATTTCCGGCGACGGATGATCGCGGCGCAGCCGCTTTTCGGGCGCGTACGCGCGCGCGACTGGTGTGACTGGCGCTGGCAGATGTCGCATTCCGTGACCGATCCGGACCGCCTCCCGGCCTGGGCGGGCATTCCGGCCGCCGCGCGCGCCGCGGCGATTCGCGCCGCGGCGCAGTATCCGGTGCGCATCACCCCGTATTACCTGTCCCTTGCGCGCTGGGATGACGCGGCGGACCCTGTTCTCATGCAGTGCCTTGCCGCGCCGCAGGAACTGCAGGCGGAGCAAATAGCCCTGGCGGACCCGCTCGGCGAGCGCCGGAGCATGCCGGCGCCGGGCCTGATCCGCAGGTACCGGAACCGCGCGCTGCTTCTGATGACCGGCGCGTGCGCCGTCCGGTGCAGGCACTGCAATCGCAAGGGCCTGCTTTCCGGGCAAAGGCCGGCGCGGCTCGGGCCGGCGCTGCGCTATCTCGGGGCGCACCCGGAGATTCGGGAGGTCATTCTTTCGGGCGGCGACCCGCTGCTGTGCAAGCCGGAGGTTTTGGAGCGGACGCTGGCGGCGCTGCGCCGGCTCCCGGGCGTGGAGGCGCTGAGGATCGGCACTCGGCTGCCGGTCGTGCTGCCAATGCGCGTTGACCGCGCGCTGGTCCGGCTCCTTTCGCGGTTCCGGCCGTTGTGGGTGAACACTCACTTCAATCATCCCAACGAGCTTACGCCGGAATCGGCGGCCGCCTGCGACGCGCTGATCAGGGCCGGGATTCCAGTGTCGAACCAGGCAGTGCTTTTGAAGGGGGTCAACGATTCGGCGGACGTTCTCGAAGCGCTCTTCAACGGGTTGCAGCGAATCATGGTCCGGCCTTATTACCTTTTTGAATGCGACGCCGTCCGGGGCGCCGCGCATTTCAGGGTCGGGGTCCGGCGCGGGCGCGCGCTGTTCCGCGAATTGCGAGCCCGGCTCGGAGGCCTGTCTCTGCCGCAATACGTTCTTGACGAGCCAGGCGCCGCCGGCAAGAGGCCGCTGGCCTGACGCGCGCGTCAATCGTAATGCCCGTGGTCCTTGAACACCCGCAGCGCGCGGAGATGGGTATCATACCTGACCGTGGGCGGAATGGAGTGGGCCTTGTTCCTGTCCCGCGGCGCGGGGAATGCTTTTTTCTATTTTCCGGGGCTTATGCAAAATTGTCTTAATTTGCCGGTTCACGCTTGTTTCGGGCCCGGGATTCAGGTAACATTATCGCTTGCAAACCAGTCATGGGTCAGGCCGCCGGGGGGCGGGCATTTGGGCTTTGCTTAATTTGGGAGATGTCATGAGCAATCCGTATCTTAATTTCGCCGCAGGCTTCGATCGCCTTCTGAAGAAGGGGAAAACGATCCGGATGGAGGACGCTTCCGCGGCGAGCCGGCCGCTGCTGTCGGAAAAGGCGCTCAAGGTCCTGCTTTTTTCCCCGCACCCGGACGACGAATGCATAACGGGCGCGCTGCCGCTCCGGCTTCTGCGCGAGCTGAAAATGAACGTCATTAACGTGGCGGTGACCCTGGGGAGCCGCAAGGACCGGCAGCTCGAACGCCTTAAAGAGCTGAAGCGCGCCTGCAATTTCATAGGATTCGGCCTGGTTACGCTCGGGGATCGGGGCCTGGAGAAGGTCAATCTCAAGGGGCGCAAGGAAGACCCCGGCAACTGGGCCAAAGGCGTTGACGCGGCGGCGAACCTGATTCGGGAGACGCAGCCCTCGATAATCTTTGTTCCCCACGAAGGCGACTGGAACAGCACTCACATCGGAACCTGCCACCTGGTGAACGAGGCCATGGGCAGGCTGGAGCCCTCTTTTCATTGCCGGGTGGTGGAGACCGAGTTCTGGGCAGCGATGTCGAATCCGAACCTCATGATCGAGTCGAGCGTGGCGGACGTGGGCGACATTGTCGCCGCGATTTCCCTGCACGCGGGTGAGGTGGAACGCAACCCGTACCATCTCCGGCTTCCCGCCTGGATGCAGGACAATGTGCGGCGCGGCGGCGAGCTCGTGGGCGGACAGGGCGGCGCGGCGCCCGATTATGCGTTTTCCACCCTGTACCGCGTTTCAAATTTCACGCAGAACAAGCGCACTCCCCTTTTTGAAGGCGGCCGTTGCGTTTCCTGCAACGAAAGCCTGTCTGCCATCTTCGGGTGACAGCGCGGCCGGGGAAGCGGACATGCAACATTCGATGACCCGTCCGGAGCGCTTCCTCGCAGCCGGGCTTCTCGCGGCGCTGTTCGCGGCCGGCGTTTTCGATCACAGCCTGTGGTCGAACGATGCCCGCGAAGGCGCCATGATACGCGAAATGGTCCGCGAAGGGGCGTGGGTCACCCCGTCGTTCAACGGCACGCCGTACCTTGAAAAGCCGCCGCTCCTTCACTGGACCGCGGCCGTGATGTGCCATGCGGCCGGCGCGGTGACGGAGGGCCTGGTTAGATTTCCGTCAGCGCTGTACGGCTTGGGCGCCGTGGCGATCGCGGTTGCCCTGGGCTGCCGGCTCGGGCGCGAGCGCGCGGGCTGGGTGTCGGCCTTCCTGTGCGCGACCAGCATACTGTACGCGGAGTATTCCCGCGTTGTTCTCACGGATGCGGCTCTGGCTTTCATGGTCATGCTCTCCTTCTACACCTTCTGGCGGGCGTATTCCGCAACGGCGCGGCGGACGTCCTGGTACGGCCTTTTCCTCGTGGTTTCAGCGCTGAGCTTCTACGCAAAGGGCCTGATCGGGCCGGGTTTCATATGGGTGGCGGTCGCCGTCTTCCTGGCCCTGCGCCGGCGCTGGCGCCTGCTGATCGGGCTGGCCGCGGCATTCGCGGCTGTGTTTGCGCTGGCCCTGGCGCCCTGGGTCTACGCGCTCTGGCGGAAAGGCGGCCTCGAATACATTGAAACGGCCTTCTGGGCGAACCAGTTCGGGCGCTTTTTCTCTTTCAGCGATCCTGCCCTTCCCGAGGACCCCTACCGCGTTCACAAGCAGCCGGTCTGGTTCTACCTGTCGCGAGTCCTGCCGGTGCGGCTGCTGCCATGGACATTGCTGGCAATTCCGGCGCTCGCGCATTGGTTCCGCCCCGGGAGCCCGGTCAGGGGCGATCTGCCCGCGCTGCTCAGGACCGCCCTTGTCGCAATGTTCGTCATTCTGCACGCTTCATCCGCCAAGGCCGCATGCTACGTGCTGCCGCTTTTCCCAATTGTTTTCCTCATGATCGCCGTATGGCTTGAGGATGCGCTCGACAGTGGTCCGTCGCGGTTCGAGCGGACGGCGATTGGCCTCACCTACGGCGCGATCGGCGCGACGCTCGTTCTCGCGCCGGTTGCCTGCGCGGTTGCGCTCGGCCTGGCTTCGCCGTTTCTGGTCGATCCCGGGCCGGGTGTGGCGGCGCGGTCGCTGGCGCTGGAGGCGCTGGCCCTGGGCATGGCGGCCGCCGCGGCCATGCTGCTCTGGCGGGCGTGGCGCAACGGCCGGGCCGCAATGGCCGGAATGTGGTTTCCCGCGCTGGCGGCCGTTCTCCTGCTGCCGCACGCAATGGCCCTGGTCCCGCTCTACGATTTCCAGCGAACCAGCAAGCCCTTTGCCGATGTCGTATCCCGCGAGATCGGCCGCGGCCGGAGCATCGCGTTTGCCGGCAGTGTTTCCCGCGATCGCGGCGAGTTCATGTTCCACCTTGACCGCCGCCTCGAACAGGTTTCCGTGACGAATGACCAGCTCAGGTCCTTTCTTTTTGACGGCGAGGGTCCGGCCGGCGTCATCCTGCCGGTCCGCAACCTGGCGCCGGCGGCGGCCCGCCTGCCCGCCGGCCGGTTCCGCCTGCTGCGCGCGGAGCATGCCGGCGACAAGTGTTCCGACTTTCTTCTGCTGGTGAACGACAGGTGAAACGCATGGGAATCTTGACTGCTGCTGCTGCTGCTGCCGCCCTCCCTCCATGGCAAACGCCCGTATTTCGGCGCCGGCTGGCGGCCGGCCTCGACCGCCGCGAGCTTGACTTGGCGCCATTCGGGCCGAAACATGAATCCGGGGTGACATGAAACATTACAAGCTGATCGGCTGCAACGCGCTCCGGCGCGAACTGTATGCCTGCGCGGCGCGCTCGCCGAATGTCGTTGACATAGTAATGCTGCCCCAGGGTCTTCATGACCAGCCGGATGTGCTGCGCTCCTCTGTTCAGCGGGAAATTCTTGCCGAAGCCCCGGCGCATTCCCGGCCCCGGCACGAACAGGTGAAATCAATTCCCGTGGCCGCCGAGAAGCCCTATGACGCCGTGCTGCTGGGCTACGCCCTGTGCAGCAACGGGACGGCCGGCCTGGTTGCCGGCGGGTGCCCGCTCGTGATACCGCGCGCCCACGACTGCATTTCCCTGCTGCTGGGCTCGGCCCGGCGCTACCGCGAGTACTTCGATTGCCATCCCGGAACCTACTGGTACAGCAGCGGGTGGATCGAGACCTCGCCCATGCCCGGCCGCGCGCGATACGAGCAGGCGCTTGCCTATTACAAGGAGAAATACGGCGCCGACAACGCCGAGTACCTCATGCAGGTCGAAGCCGATTGGTACAAGGCATATCGCAGGGCCGCATACATAGACTGGGGGTTCCCGAACAGGGCCATGGAGCAACAATTCACGCGACAGTGCGCTGCCGACCTGGGCTGGGAATACGATGAATTGCCGGGCGATCCCGCCCTGTTGCAGCGGCTCGTGGACGGGCTGTGGCCCGGCGATGAATTCCTCGTGGTCCCGCCCGGTCGCCGGACCGAGGCCGATCCGTCCGGCACCCTGCTGAAAACGGACGATTGATAGAATTTGGAGGTTCTATCATGAAATGGCTGCTGTCATATCCCGGAAGCGAGGAGTCCCGCGCGCGTTACATGGCATGGATTGCGCGCATAGGCGCGGAAGGCGAGACCGTGAAGGCGGGAGACCCCGTTCCGGCGCCTGCCGGCTTTTCGGCTCTTCTGCTCACCGGCGGCGGCGACGTCGATCCGGCAAGCTACGGGGAGGCTGCCGCGCCGCAGACCGCGGGCGTGAATGCCGCGCGTGACAGCCTCGAGGCGGAGCTGATCGGGCGCTTTCTCGCGGCGCGCAAGCCGGTGTTCGGCATCTGCCGGGGCTACCAGGTGCTGAACGTCTATTTCGGCGGAAAACTGATCCAGCACGTCCCTGCCTGGCTGGCTGCGCAGCCGCGGACGAACGCTCCTGAGGAACACGCCAGGCTCAACAATTGCGATTCTCGGCACGCCATTGAATGGGCCGCCGGCGCGCCCCCGGAACTGCGCGTAATTGTCGAGGCCAACAGCGCGCATCACCAGGCAATCGAGCCGACGGCGCCCGGAAGAAACATCTCCATACTCGCGTGGTCGCCCGCCGGGGTTCCCGAAGCGATCTCCGGGTCCGGCTTGCCCGCGCCCGTGCTGGCCGTTCAGTGGCACCCGGAGCGCCTGCCTGCCGAACACGCGGGCTCGCAGGCGATCCTTCAGCGCTGCCTGGCACTGCAGGCCGGTTGCGCCTGAACGATGGCTGACCGGCCCTGTTCTATCCGCCCGGTTTGCCGCCGGGCTTGACCAATGAAGGATCGAGCAGCACGCCCTGCGATTCAAGCTGCCGCTGCAGGACGCGGATTGGCAGCGCGTCAACATCCGAGCCCGCGTGCCGGACGGCGAGCGCCGCGGCCGTTCCGGCGGCCTCTCCCGAAACGGCGCACACCGGGATGGCGCGCGTCATGTCCCAGGCGGTGGTGTCGGCGGAGATGCAGCGCCCGGCGGCCAGCAGGTTAGGCGTGCGGACAGCGCGCAGGGAGCGCAGCGGCAAGGCATACACAGGCCCCGCCTTTCGCCAGTCGCCCGCGAGGCCGACGGCATCGTCGAACCACTGGTGCATGTGCTCTTCGCAAAGGGTATGCCGGCCGACCAGCCGCCGCGTCATGCGAAAACAGGCCATGGTTGCCGGCAGGATGATCTGGACGTCCTCCCCGGGATGTTGGGCCCGGAGCCCGGAAAGCCTGGCGCGGACCAGATCCCGGGTTTTCAGGATTTGGTCCGTCACCTGGCCGCCGTCGTCGCCCCTGAAGAAAGGCCCCGTGCCGCCCGCCCTGGTTGCGCGCGGGCAGAAGCTGTTCGAGAGATATTGAATTTCCAGCTCCCCGTTCCTGAGCGTGTAGAACCAGCCGCAGAGGACATTCGAGTCCAGCGACTCCGTGTCTTCCCCGGCCAGGAAGCAGACGTCCGCATCGCCGGTCGCGTCAACCACTGCGCCGCAGGCCAGGGCAAAGCGCCCCGACTTGTTTTCGACAATGAGATGCGACACGCGCCCGGCCTCGCGGCGGAGGGCGCAGAAACGCGTGTCGTACATCAGCCTGACGCCGGAATCCACGACAAGCTTTTCAAGGGCAAGCATGTAAGAGGCAGGGTTGAACTCCGTCAGGTACCGGGTGTTCGCCCGCTCCTTGACATCGCCGCCCGGCAGCCAGCACGGCGGGATGTCCCTGAAGCAGGCGGGTGTCCTGCCGCGCCGCGGGCCGGTTGCGGAGAGCTTGAGCAATTCCTCACCCATGCCGCCGATGACTTGCCGCCCCATTCCGTCGCACAGCGGCAGCCATGTTGTCACGTTGCCCAGCGTCGCAAGGCCCCCGAGAGCGCTCTGCTTGTCAAGAAGGCAGACTTTTGCCGAGTTGCGCGCGGCCGCAACGGCGGCTGTCACCCCGGCAATGCCTCCGCCCGCGACAATGACGTCGAACGCGCCTTGGACGGGCAGCTCGCGCGAAGGTTCTAAAATCGACATGCTCATTATGGCCACGTTCCCGATGTGATTCGGAAAAGACCATACCAGAGGCGGTCAGGCGCGCCAATATGTTTTTTGTTACTGCCCAGGCAGACAGGAGTCAGAATTCAGAATGGCCTGCAAATATGCCTCCAACAGCTTGCTGACCTCATCACGCAATTCTGAAGCCGGCGCCGCTCTCCCGGGCAAAAGGGCGAGCGTGATTCTGCATCGGCCGCGTGACGGCCGGGCCGGGCCTACGCCGGATGCCGCATGGTTTTTCCCTGTTTTTCCCGGCTGAGCAGCGCATCCAGGCGAACCGGTTGGTAGCCCAGTTCCCGGAGCCTGTCCAGCAGAATGCGAAGCGTAGTTGCCATTGCGCCGGGAGGCAGCTTCCCATCGTGGAGCATCAGGATTGCCCCGGGCCGCAGGCGGCGGCACAGGCGCGCCACGATCCGCTCCGGCCGGCCGGAAGGCGTGTCCATGGCGCGCGCCGACCAGCCTACCACGCGGAGCCCGGCCCGCGCGGCTGCCCGGAATACGCCCGGGTTTGATAGCCCAATGGGCGGGCGGAGAAACGAGGGGCGCTCGCCGCACGCCTGTTCAAGAACGCGGCTGGTGTCTTCGAACTCGCGGAAAAGCCGGGCGTCTGAAAAGAAGTTGGTTAGCGGGTGGTGGGAGTAGGCGTGGTTGGCCAGCAGGTGGCCGGCCCTGGCGATTCGGCCGACAAGCTCCGGGCTGGCCGCGGCCCGGCTTCCGACGCAGAAGAATGTGGCGTGAACGCGCGCCTGTTCGAGCGCGTCGAGGATGGCCGGCGTTCCGGCCGGGGTGGGGCCGTCGTCGAAAGTGATTGCGACCTCTTTCGCGATGCTCCTGCATCGGCATAAGGCCGGCCCGAACCACTGCATTTCCAGGAATGCCACTCCGAGCGCGGCGAGCGCGACGTGGACAACCAGCGCTGCGATTGGGACCCAATTCGGGACAAGGGCCTGTCCCATGAGCGCCCAGGCGATCAGGACGGCGGCAAGGGCCGCCGTGGAAATGTTGAATCGGCTCATGCTGATTAAGCCCGGATTTTGCGTTTGAAAAATGAACAATACTTATAATGGGTAAACCATCAGGTTTTTACAACTGCATTGCGCTTGAATTGCCATGAACGAAAGAGTGCGGGTGAGCTGTTGTAAAAGATGTTCATTTTTCAAACCACGAGGGATTGGCCATAGTGCGGCATCTGCTGTGTTGTAGCGGGTTCGGAGTATGTCACAATACACCTTCACCCGCTACGCCTTG
>JAAZAB010000352.1 GCA_012514555.1 Lentisphaerota bacterium | reverse complement strand
TGTCGGCAAATGCTTTGCGGACGTCCTCGTGGAAGCAGACGTGGCGCGCCTGGCGCTCGGCGCCGAAAACATCCATGGCCTCGGGCGCAACGTTCAAGTCCCCGGCCCACACGAGCAGGTCGCGCTTCGAATAGTGCCGCTCGAAAAAGCCGCGCAGCCGGCGGAACCATTCCAGCTTGTACGCGTACATGGGATTATCAATCTCCCTGCCCTGGGGCACGTAGGTGTTGATTACGTGCACACTCCCGAAGCGCGCCGCCACGAGCCGGCTTTCGTCCGCTGGCTTGCCGTCATCCAGCCCGAACCTCGCATCGGACGCCGGCTTCCGGGAAATGATTGCCACGCCGTTGTAGGATTTTTCGCCCTTGTAAACAACCTCGTACCCGGCGGCCCTGAACGGCTCCAGGGGAAAGTCGCGGTCCTGCACCTTGGTCTCCTGGACGCACAGGACATCCGGACTGTTCGCTTTCAGCCAGCCGAGAATGACGCCGAGGCGGGAGCGTATTGAATTTGCGTTGAACGTGGCTATTTTCATGCCTGCCCCTTTCATCCCGGATTTTGCAGGTTCATCTTCTGTCAGCGGGTTCCCGGGCCCGGCCGGCGCGCTCAATCGGGAAAAACGGCCAGGCCGGACTCCCTGAGGCTGAACCAGTCCTTTTCCCGGCCTTCGGCGCGGGAGCCTATTACGACATGGTCCAGCACGCGGATCCCGAGCGCGCGGCCGGCCTCGATCATCCGGCGGGTTATGGACACGTCCTCCGCGGAAGGGACCGGATCTCCGGACGGGTGATTGTGAACCAGCACGACCGCGGCGCCGGGGGTTTGAAGCGCGGGCCGGAAAACCTCCCGCGGATGCACGGGGCTGGCGTCGAGAATTCCGCGGGTCACCTCGATCGGGTCGCCCTTGACGTGGTTCTTTGCGTCCAGGACCAGGACCCAGAACACCTCCTGCTGAAGCGGGCGGACGCGCTCGCGCATGAGATTGGCGGCGTCTTCAGGCGCGCGGATTATGAGCGATCCTGGCCGGGACTCATCCGCCATGCGCCGGGCCAGTTCCAGGGCAGCCTTGAGGACCTGCGCCTTGACGCGGCCCATGCCGGGCGCGGCGGACGCGAGCTCGTCCAGCGTCGCCTGGGACATGGCCGTGAGAGTGCGATAGCGCCCTATCAGGCGGCGCGCCAGATCCGCAACGCTTCGTCCGGGCATTCCGGTCCGCAGCAGGATGGCCAGGAGCACATCCTCGCCCACCTTGTCCATGCCGAAGCGCTCCGCCTGCTCGCGGGGCCTGAGAGTCTCGGGCAGGTCCTTGATCCGCAGGGTCTGGCCGGCGGCCGTGGAAGCGGCGCCGTCCGGGGTCCCGTTCAAGACAAGCGGCGCGGGCCCGATGCGTTCCCAGCTTTGCTGCACCAGCGCGGCGACGTCGGGCGCGCTCATGCCCTGCTCGACATCTATCCAATCCACGTTGAGCTGGCGGTTGAACCAGGTCATCTGCCGCTTGGCCAGCGCCCTGGTCCGGGCCGCAGTCCGGGCGACGGCCTCCTCCATGGAAAGCCGGCCGCGGGCAAAGGAAAGGGCTTCGGCATACCCTATTGCCTGCCGCGCGGAGACGGAAGCGCGCGCGCCGTCCGGCCCGAAGAGGGCGACGGCCTCCTCGACAATGCCGGATTCGAACATGCGCCGGCTTCGCTCCTCAATGCGCCTGTGTAGCGCCTCGCGCGGTAGGCGCAGGCCCGCGATGCGGGGCCCCTCGGCCCCGGGCCTCCAGCCGCGCGGCACTTCGCGGACGCCGGAATCGGCAAGCTCAAGCGCGCGGAGCAGGCGCCGCGGATTGTCCTTGTCCGCGACAGCCTCGTAAAACACCGGGCTTATGCGCTTGAGGGCTGTCCGCAGGCCCTCGAGCCCCTGCTCTCTGCGGACCTGCTCCCAGCGCGCCCGCGTTTCAGGATCGGCATCCGGCAGGCTTTCAAGGCCGTCCGTGAGAGCCTTGACGTAGAGCCCGGTCCCGCCCGCCACGATCAGGCCCGCGCCGCGCTCCCTGACCGAAGCCGCCGCCCCGGCGGCGGCTTCGAGGAAACGCCCCACGCTGAACGGCTCGGACGGCGCCACGAGGTCAATGCCCCAGTATTTCACGGCGCCCCGCTCCGCGGGCGGGGGCTTGGCGGTGCCGACGTCCATGCCGCGATAGACCAGCATGGAATCGGCCGATAGAATGTCCGCCCCCAGGCGTTCGGCCAGGCGCTGGGCAATCGCAGTTTTGCCCGCGGCAGTGGGGCCGACAAGAAAGAAGGCGCTGACTTCAGGAATGCTTGGCGCCCGGGACGGCATGGGAATCCTCCCGTCGCTGCATCAGCAGGCGGATCGAGTAAAGCCCGTACATGATGACTCCGACGCAGATCGCGGAATCGGCCAGGTTGAACGCGGGCCAATGCCAGCCCATGAGATGCACGTCGACAAAATCCGTCACCCACCCCAGCTTGATGCGGTCGCCGAGGTTCCCGACAATTCCGCCGAGCATGAGCCCCACGGCGACCTTGTAATAGAGCTGGCGATCCACAAGTCTGCGGTAGAAGACGGCCAGGAAGAAAAGCACCAGGAACGACAGCAGCACCAGGCGCTCATTCTGGTATTGAAACGACCCGAACACAGCGCCGGTGTTTCTGAGGTAAGTCAGGTTCAGGAAGCCGGGAATGCATGCCACCGACTCTCCCGGCGTCATGGCCCGGCAGACGATATGCTTGGTCGCCTGGTCCGCCGCTGCCACAAGAATGCCGATGAGGACGGCCAGCATGTCCTGCCTACTCCTCTTCAGCGCCGGGCTCCGCGCCCGGCTTTTCCGCGGTGGGAAAGAGTCCCCGGGAGTCGAAAGAGCGATAGCGGCTTCGCCCGGCCTCGAACG
>JAAZAB010000351.1 GCA_012514555.1 Lentisphaerota bacterium | reverse complement strand
CCCATTCTCATCTCTCGCTCACTTGGACATTGGATATTCCTTGTTGGTTATTGGATATTCTGTTGATGTCTTTCACCTATTCAGTGCAGCATCAGCGCGCGTCCCATTCCTTCATCCTGCGCCATAGGGTTGTCGGGCTGATGCCGAGCATCCGCGCTGCCTTCGCGCGGTTGTTGCCGGCATATTCCAGCACCTGTCGAATGTGAGCCCGCTCGGCGTCCACCAGCAGGCGCGGGCCGGGCCCGGGATTTGAAAGGGCCGCGGCGCCGGGGTGAACGATGTGTGACGGCAGGAATTCCGGAAGGATGAGCCTGTCCCGGGAGAACACGGCGGCGTGTTCGATGGCGTTTTCCAGTTCCCTGACGTTGCCCGGCCAGGCGTACCGCAGGAGAATATCCAGGCATTGGGCGTCAAGCCGCAAGCCGGGAAGCTTCAGTTTGCCGGCGATTCTGCCGACGAGGAAGCGGGCCAGGGGAACGATGTCCTCCCTTCGCTCCCGCAAGGGCGGGATAGCGATTTCGACGACCCTGAGCCGGTAGAACAAATCCTCCCTGAACTTGCCCTCCGCAATGGCCTTTGCCAGGCCGCGGTTCGTGGCGGCCATGACCCGCACGTCAATCTTGCGGGACCTGCTCTCCCCGACGCGCCTGACCTCGCGCTCCTGAAGCACGCGGAGAATTTTCAGCTGCATTCCCTGCGAGATGTCCCCGATCTCGTCCAGGAAGATCGTGCCGCGGTCCGCCTCCTCGAACAGGCCGATGCGGTTGTCGGTCGCGCCTGTGAAGGAGCCCGCCTTGTGGCCGAACAATTCGCTTTCAAGCAGCGTTTCCGGAAGCGCTCCGCAATTGACGCCGACGAAAGCGTTTTTTGCTCGGGCCGACTGGGAGTGGATGTAGCGGGCGAGCACCTCCTTGCCGGTCCCCGTTTCGCCGGTGATCAGGACGGAGGTGTCGAATGTCGCGATCTGGTGGGCCACGGTCAGAACCCTCCGAAAGGCTTCGCTGTGCGCCTCGACAAACAGAGGCGGCGCGGCGTCCCTCGCCAGCTTCCGGATTTTATGGCTCTGCCGGGCCACTTCCGCGGTCTTTTCCCTCAATTCCCGGGTCAGGCGCATGACTTTTCCGCGGATGTTCTCCGCCTGGAAAAAGCCCAGGTACGGCTCTATCTCCGGTCCCCACGACGCGCGATCCTTTCCGACCGCCATGCAGGAGCGGCGCCCGGCGGCCATGCACTGGCGCTCGACAAAAAAAACCTCGGCATCGAGGCAGAACGAAGCGTACCCGCTTGCGTAGCCGACCAGCATCCAGCACGCCGGCGCGCTGCTCTTCCCAATCTCGATCATGTGCTCCTCGGCTTCGGCGGAATCGTGCCATACGACTTCCATGAGAAACCGCTTTGCGGCCCGGTCAATCTCCAGTGTCTTGACGATGGTTTTGGCCACGCCCTGGAGCGTGTGCAGCCGCGGCCCGGTCTTGATCCATTCCTCGAGGCTGTCCCATTCGAAAATGCGCTTCATGGCCGCGGCATCGGCCTGTCCCCAGAAATAGCCGAACCTCGTGAACATGCGGCGCGCGGAGTCCGCCCCGACCATGTCGACAAGGTCCTTCCGGAACTGGGCGAACGCGTGAATGTCGTGGAGGACCAGCCGCCGCCCATGCAGGCCCATCCAGCCCTCTGAGAAATCCACCAGCTCGTTCAGCTTCAAATCTTCGGCTTTCATAGTTCCCGGAAACCTTTCAGAATGAAATAATGCAATTCATAGATGAAACACCATTACAAATAGGCGATCCGGGCGCAAGTGAAATAGCATGTTGCCCTGCAACGAGATGCGGATATCCCGGGGGATTGGCACGGGCCCTGCTATGTATTTCCGGTGAGACGATTAATTTTGTGAAACCGAAAAGGGAGGACGTTCATGTACAGGATTATGCAGGAGAGAATGACGGGAATCCGGGAGGAGGCGATTAATTTCGCGCGGAATCTGGTGCGGACCGACAGCCGGAGCCTGGATGAATCGCGGGTGGCGGCGCTGGTGGAAGCCGAGATGAAGGCCCAGGGATATTACAAGGTTTTTCACGATGATTTCGGCAATGTCGTCGGCCTGGTATCCGGCATCAGGCCGTCGCCCACCGTTCTTCTGAACTGCCACATGGACACTGTTTCAACATCTGGCGGTGATGCGAAGCGAGGCCCGTGCGGCGAGGTGGAAAACGGGCGTTTGTATGGGCCTGGCGCGGCCGACTGCAAGGGCGGATTGGCTGCGCAGGTGTTTGCCGGCGCCTTGTTGAAGCGGAGCCTGTTGCCCCTGAAGGGGAACCTTATTATTGCCGCGACCACGGCCGAGCAGAACGGGCTCAGCCTCGGGCTGCGAGGGTTGATCGGGAGCACGCTGCCGGACCTTGGCCTGAAGCCGGACTTCGCCATACTTGGGGAGCCCACTGACATGGGCTTGTATTACGGCCATGACGGCTGGATGGAAATGGATGTGCGGGTCGAGGGTTTGAATCCGTTCAACGTTGATGACGCGGTGAAAGCCATTGTCAGCGATTTAGAAAAGCCGGCCGCGGCGAACGGCGAGCGCGGGAGAAGCCGCGAGACGCTGAAGATTTCCGAGCCCGACTTCAGGGACAGGAAGGGAAGCCGCTCGGCATCGCTCAGGGTGTCCCGGCGCATGGAGCCCGAGGAGGACAGCGGGGCCGTGGTTGGGCAGGTCAAAGAGAGCATGTCGCGGCTGGCTGAATCGGCCGGCGGGCAGGTGGCGGTGGAAGTGATGGTGCGCCGCGAAGAACAACGGCTGTACACCGGCAAGGTGGATGTTGTGCGTCACGTGGCACGGGCGTGGTCCACTGATCCGTTTAACCCCATGATTGACCGCGCGCGGCAAGCCCTTGAAGCCGCGGGCTGCCCCGTGAAGCCGGGGAAATGGCAGCTTGGCCGGCTGGGCATGGGAACCGCCGGGGGTGTCCTGGTGAACGAATACAAGATTCCGACCGTGGGTTATGGTCCGGGCCTGGAAAGCCAGGCCCATGCGGAAGGCGAGTATGTGGAGATAGAAAAGGTGATTTCCGCCACATATGGAAGCGCGGTCATCGCGCACGCCCTGGCCGGCATTCCCGTATGCGGATGGACTTCCGATGAAATATAAACCGGGAATCCGCGCCAGGCACGGAGCGGGGAAGACGCCATGAACATACTGGTGCTCAACTGCGGAAGCTCGTCGCTGAAATACCGCCTGATATCAATGCCGGATGAGCTGGAGCTGGCTGCTGGGGAAGCCCAGCGAATCGGGCCGAAGACGGCCGAGCCGGCTAGAATCGTCCACAAGCGGGATAAGCGGGAAAGCATTCACGTTGTGCCGATGTCGAGCCATGCCGGGGCGTTCGACGAGATCATGAAGCTCCTGGCAAAGGACGCGGCGTTGATCCCCGGCGCGGTTGGGCACCGGGTTGTTCATGGCGGCGCGCTTTTCAGCCGGCCCGCCGTCATCACCCGGCAGGTCATCGAGGACCTTGAATCCATCCAGGGCCTGGCGCCCCTTCATAATCCGCCGGCCACGAATCTGATCAAGGCCTGCCAGGCTCGCTATCCGCGGCTGCCGCAGGTGGCGGTGTTCGACACTGCGTTTCATTCGACGATTCCCGAACACGCGAGGACATACGCCCTGCCCAAGCTGCTGCGCGATGATTTGGGCATCCGGAAGTACGGCTTTCACGGGACCAGCCACCAGTATGTGGTGGAGGAAGCCGCGCGCCGGCTTGGGCGGAGGCTGGATTCATTCAACGCGGTCAGCTGCCACCTGGGCAGCGGCGGAGCCAGCCTTTGCGCCGTTGTGAACGGGGAGTCGGCGGACAACACCATGGGCTATTGTCCTTTGCAGGGCCTGGTCATGAGCACGCGCTGCGGCGATCTCGATCCGGCCGTCACGCTGAGACTGATGATCGAGGCGGGAGGCAGCGCGGAGGCCGTGGAAGCGATGCTGAACAAATCCAGCGGCGTTCTCGGGCTGTCGGGCATGTCGGGCGACATACGCGACGTTTTTT
>JAAZAB010000350.1 GCA_012514555.1 Lentisphaerota bacterium | reverse complement strand
GGATCTCCCCGGCGTGGTTCGAGTTGTTCAAAGCGGGTTGCTGTACTATAATGACATCCGACGACACGCTTCGCTGGGGAACGTCTCGCCGGCTGAGTTCCTTCACAAACATGGCTTTCAACCCCGATGAGGAACTAGCGTAAACTAGCCTTCAAAGTGGTTCAGAAAACGGGGCGCATGTCCCCCCTCATAACCGAACGATAGAAGCCATACCATGAAACAGACAAGTGTCCTTGCCCTTGCCCTCGGTGTTTTTAGCATGGTAACAATTCAAGGGTATTCCCAGAATGCTCTTGTTGAGTGGAACAACCTCAACAAAGAGGTCACGGATTTATGTCTAGCCGGTAAGTATGACCGTGCGGTTGTGCTTGCACAAAAGTCATTGAAGATCGCTGAAATGAATGTTGGCAAGGCCCATCCTGCTGTGGGGACAAGCCTAAACAACCTGGCTGCGATTTATATGGCCCAGCACGAGTATGCTAAGGCAGAGCCGCTCTTAAAGCGTACATTGGTGATTTGTGAAGAATCTGTTGGTCACGACCATCCTGATGTCGCAATGAGCGTGATATGCCTGGCCGAGCTATACAAAAAAAAGAGGGAGCATACCAAGGCAGAGCCACTTTACAAGCGCGCGCTGGCAATCAGGGAGAAGGCCCTCGGGCCCGATCATGCCGATGTTGCGACATGCCTAAACAGCCTGGCCGGGCTCTATCTAAGTCAGGGCGAGTACGCGAAGGCGGATCCGCTATTCAAGCGCGCGCTGGCAATCAGGGAGAAGGCCCTAGGCCCCTTTCATGCCGATGTTGCGACATGCCTCAACAACCTGGCATTGCTCTACAGAATCCAGGGTGAGTACGCCGATGCAGAGCCGCTTTTCAAGCGGTCTCTGGAGATCTCAGAGAAGGCCCTCGGGCCCGATCATGCCTATGTAGCGACAACCTTAGCCAATCTGGCCGAGCTCTATAAAATCGGGCGTGAGGACATCAAGGCGGAGCGGCTTTTTAGGCGCGCGCTGACAATCAGAAAAAAAGCTCTTGGACTTTCTCATCCCGATGTGGCGGCAAGTCTAAGCAACTTGGCCGCACTCTATACTATTCGGGGCAACTACGCCAAGGCAGAGCAGTGCTTAAAGATTTCGGTGTCGATCTGTGATAAAGCTCTTGATCCCGACCACCCTGATATGGTATCGATTCTTAATAACCTCGGTGCTCTCTACGTAGCCAAAGATGAATATGCCAAGGCAGAGCCGCTCCTAAAGCGTGCGTTGGCAATAAGCGCGAAGGCATATGGCCCCGCCCATCCCGATTCAGCGGCGATCCTCGACAACCTGGGCTCTCTCTACACCACTCAAGGCGAATACGCCAAGGCAGAGCCGCTTTTGGAGCGCGCGCTGGACATCGGGGAAAGAGCACTCGATCCCGACCATCCCGATGTGGCGACATACCTGAATAACCTGGCCAAGCTTTACGCGACCCAAGGCATTTTCGCCAAAGCGGAGCCGCTTTACAAGCGATCACTGGAGGTCTGGGAGAAGGCCCTCGGGCCCGACCATCCAAATGTGGCAACGATCCTTGAGAATCTTGCCGACTTGTATCGGAACACAGAGCGTAAAGCTGAGGCTGATACGTTAGATCAACGTGCAACTAAAATTCGTGCAACACATAGATAATACTAATAACAACCCTTTGTTGTAAACAATCTCCTGCGTTGCTGGTGGACTGGCTCTCTGCCACCCGCATAGATCCCTACGTCCCCCCCCTTTACTTGACATTCCGGCCATAGGTAGGAGGCCGGAATGTCAGAGACCACCGACCCGCGCCTGACGCGGGCGCACATCATCCATGCCGCGCGGTCGGCCCAGATCGGGCTGAACCTGCTGGCGCTTGCCGGCGGCCGGCCGTATATCGAGGCCCGGCTGGCCCGGCTGCCGTTTGAAAGCAATGCGTCCTGGAACGGCCGCACTGAAGTCGGCGCGAGCCAGTCCCGGTTCGGCCCCGCCGCCTTCGGCAGCGCGCCTGGTCGCATGGACCGGGCCTTCCTGATCAACTACGCCAGCCGGATCGTTCGCAAGATCAACCAGTACGTCTTCGCCACCGAGGTCCAGCGCCAGGGCGCCGACCCGGCCTTCCTGGCCGACGCCACGCGCGCCGGCATGCCGCTCAATGCCCTGATGGTGCGCGCCAGCGAAATCCTCACCACCGCCCGCTGGTGCTGGATCAGCGTGGACCGCGATGCGGCCCCGCGCGACGCCCGCGGCAACCCCGTCCGGCGCAGCGTGGCCGACAAGGAGGCCAGCGGCGACCGCGTGTACTGGTCCGTCTGGGCGCCGCACGAGGTTGTGGACTGGCACATCAACCGTAACGGCCGGCTGATCTGGGTCATCACCGAGCAGTCGGTCTTCGACAATGCGGACGTCGCCCGCCCGGCCGTCAACCGCCTGCTCCGGACAATCTGGAAGCGGGGTGGGGGCGTCCGCCTCTGGCTCGATCCGGAGGACAAGGAGAAGATTCTCCTCGAAGAGCCGTTCACCTCCACGCTGGATGAAGTCGGCTTTGTCCTGGTCGGCACGCCGTCAGCCGAGCCCTGGTGGTTTGACGATGTCGAAGCCGCCCAGGCGGCCCTGCTCAACCTCCATTCGGTCCACACCGAGAACCTGTTCCAAGCGGTCTATCCGCAGCTTGTCCTGCCCGACGGCATGCTCCAGACGGTCATGGACGCACTGAAAATCTCCGGCGAGGCGGTCATGGAACTGATCCGCGGGCTGAACTACCCGATCTTCGAGCCGCTCGATGCCGCCGGCCAGTCGCGCTACTTGACGCCCAGCGCCTCGGACCTGAAGGCGATCCCGGACGAGATCATGCGGCTGCGCGGCGAGCTGTTCGAGACAGTCGGCCTGGCCATGCAGCAGGCGCAGCTCAGCCGGCAAGTTGCCAGCGCCGCCTCGAAGGCATGGGACCACCTGGACCCGGAGGCGGTCCTGAAGGAGCGGGCCCTGCTCCTGGAGGAAGGCGAAAGCAAGGCCGTGGCGCTGTCCCGGCGCCTGGATTCCACGTTCGCCGTCTACAAGCCGGTGTACGGCCAGAGCTTCAGCGTGCGCGACCTGTCCGAGGAGATGGGCACCCTGCTTGACATGAACAAGCTGGACCTGCCGGCGGCGGCTCGCAAGGAGATCCAGCGCGCGGGCGTGGCCGTGCTGGACCGCTTTTCCGGTATCGCCGCCGACCGCAAACAGGCCATCCTGGCGGCCATTGACGGCGGCAACAACGCCCCCGCGACTTGACATTCCGGCCATAGGTAGAAGGCGCAATTACCGCCACCCCAATCCAGGGGTCAGTCCTACAAATAGCAAATAAGGAATCACACGAGGTGTAAGCGATGGACCTGAAATCGGTGCACGCGAAGATTGCGAACAACGAGCCGTTGACAGACGAGGAAAAGGCGTTCCTGGCCGCCTACGACCCGGACAAGGTCTTGAACTCGACGGCGGCTGCCGCCCGCAAGGCGGCGGAAGCAAAGCTGAAGGAAAAAGAGTCAGAGCTTCAGAAGCTGCAGGCGGACATCGAAGCGCTGCGCGTGGAAGCCGAAGACAAGGCCAACGCCAACAAGCCGGAGCTCGAGAAGCTGGCGCGTCAGCTGGAAACGGTGAAGAAATCGCTGGCGGACAAAGAAGCGGCCTTCCAGACGCTGGAAAACGAGAAGCGGCAACTGATCCGCGGCGGGAAGCTGGCCAAG
>JAAZAB010000349.1 GCA_012514555.1 Lentisphaerota bacterium | reverse complement strand
TACGGCAAGACGGCCCGGCCGTTGGCCTGGTTCAAGACGATGAAAGTCAGGGCGTCCACCGCGGCGCAGTATGTGATAACGGACGCCAGGGTTAAGGCGATCGCCTGCGGCCGGCGCGCCTATACGGATGAAACGTCCGTGCCAAGGCCGGGCTTCCAGGTCGTGGATGCGGTCGACTCCCTTGAAAAATGGGAGCTGGAAAACAAGGTCAACATGCGCTACGGCACCTCCGGCGTGAATGACACGATCACCAACGGCGTGATTAAGACGGAGTACGGCGCGCTCGCGAAAGCCGAGGTCAAAGAGGTGGACGATCCGGAAAAAGGTAAGTGCCTGGAAATCACGATAGAGTCCAACCCGCAGCATCACAAGCAAATGAACGAATACGCGGTCATCAAGCTCAAACAGCCGATTACGCTGGGCACCAACGCGCATACGGTGGGGCTGTGGGTCAAGGGCAATTCAGGATGGGGCCGGATATTTTGGGAGATCGAGGACGCGACCAGCACGCCCGGCTCATGGGGTGGGAAATATGCGTCCAGCGGATTCGACTACGTGGCCCGGGGCTCGATTGACTTCGACGGCTGGTGTTTCCTGTCCCAGCCCCTCACGGACCAGTCGCCGATCCCGGAGCTTTCGATAGGCGGCCTGGGCCATCTGTGGGGTTCCGATCCGAATGCGGCCAAACGGCCGTTCAAGCTCACGGGGCTCGTCTTCTGCGCGCCGGCGCACCCCCTGTACATCACGGAGTACAAGCCGTGCCGCCAGACGATCCGCGTGAAGAACGTGTCCGTCCTGGGCGACTGAACGGTGTTTTCCGCAGCGGGATCAACAACGGAGGAGAACAACATGACCCTGGCTTTCAGGCTGGCGGGCCTGCCGTTATTTGCGGCAGGCGTTTGGGCGGCGGATTTTCCCCTGATGGAAAACGCGAAGCCGACGAGCTGCATTGTCCTGCCGGAGCAGGCCGGGCTGGCGACCCGCCATGCGGCGGACGAGCTCGCCCGCTATCTTGGCCGCATAGCGGGCGGAACTCCGCCCATGGTCGGGGCCGCGCCCGTGGACGGGCTGTACCCGGTCTTTTTCGAGGTCGTGGCGGATGAGAAAATAGACCGGGAAGGCTTTGTCCTGGCGGCCGCCTCGAACGGGCTCCGCATCCGGGCGCGGGGCGAGATCGGCCATCTGTACGGCGCGTATGAAATCCTGAAGCGCTACGGCGGGATCCGCTGGCTGGTTCCCGGCGACGACGGCGAATATTTTACCCGGAAAGCGACGATCAAGATTCCGGCGCAGGAATCGTATCACAGCCCGGCCTTCCGTTTCCGGACGGTGAGCAGCGCGGGCGCGTTCTGGAACTCCCGAAATCCCGACTGGCTCGATTGGATGGTCCGGAACAACATGCGCATTTATACCTCCTTGAATTTGTTTACAGGGCACGGCTTGAGTCACGGCACGAATCCGGTTCCCGACCTTTTCACGCGCCGCGCGGCGGCCATCAGCGCGGGCGGGCACTGCTACAACCGGATGCTGTTCGGAGGCCATGAAGGGACGCCGGGCTACGCGGCAACGGCCGAGGCGCTGTTCCGGGAGCACCCGGAATATTTCCCCGTGATCGGCGGCCGGCGCATTTTTACGTCCGGAGCCTTCGGCCCGCAGCCGTGCGGGACGAATCCCGATTCCTGGAAAATCATGGCGAAAACCCTGGCGGCCACCCTGGCGGAAATCGAGCAGCTCACGCCGGACTTCATCTTCCAATTTTACAACAACGACTCGACCGCCTGGTGCGAATGCGAATCCTGTAGGGCCACGGAGGATCCGGCCGAGCGGGCCGAACACTGCGTCTCCACGCGCGCCTGGGCCTTCCAGAACGCCATTTTTAATGAAACCTTCAAGCTGGCTCGAGTTCCCAAAGGCCAGCTCTGGGGCGCGGCGTACCAGAACTTTCATGCGCCTCCGCGCGGGGTCAGGCCCGATTCGAGGGTTCATGCGAAGCTGGCCTTCAACGACCTCTGTTGGCGTCATAAGCTTTCCGACACGAATTGTCCGACAAACCGGAAATTTTACCGGTATTTCAAGGACTGGGGCAAGGTGTCGCCATCCATGTCGACTTGGGAGGAACTGACCGGCGCAGGGGCGGCCCATTATGTCCCGATAGAAGCCGTTTACCTCGACAACATCCGAACCTATCACGCGCTGGGCGTGACGGGGGTGGAAGCTTCGCTTTTCCCGCTGAATGCCGAGTGCGGCCCGGTGCGCAAAAGCCGGATGGAGCATCTGGGCTGGCTGGGCATGTGGCAGGCGCTTTACCTGGCCGCCCAGCTGCAGTGGGACATCCATGCCGACACGGACACGATGGAGGAGGAAATCAACGCCCTCTACTACGGGAAAGCCTGGGCCGCCGGGATGAAAGCCTTCCGCAGGCTTCTCGTCGAAACGTTTCTTTCCGCTCCGGGCTGCTTCGGGTATCTGCACACCAGCCCGATGGGACGCCTGCTGACCCGGCCCGGCGTGGAGCGCGAACTGCTGGAATGCCTGGCGAAGGCCGAAGCCGCGGTCCAGAACGATCCCCGCAGCCGGAAACACGTCCAAACGGACCGCGACCTGTTTGCCTATCACTGGCAACGGACCCATCAAGACTATGTCAGCAACTACCGGGAGCTCAAGGCCCACGCGAAAAGCGGTCCGATCGCCATCGACGGCGCGCTCGGCGAGGCGAACTGGAAAAGCGCGGATGTCATGTCCCAATACAAAAAAACCGACAAAACAGCCGCGGAGCACCAGACGCACATCCGGGTGGCCTATGAGCCGGATAACCTGTATGTGGCCCTGGAAGCCATGGAGCCGGATCCCGGGGCCATGAAGGCGTCCGCCAGGAGCGGCGACGACAAGGTCTGGCAGGATAACAGCGTCGAATTCCTGGTCAGCTATCCGGACATGGGGGATGCTTACTACCAGTTCATTGTCAACCACAAGGGCGTTTTCAATGCGTTCAAGGCCGTTCCCGGCGAAGGCCTCAAGGCGCATGACGCGGATGCCGAGATCCGGACGAAGACCTACCCGGACCGCTGGATCGTTGAAATGCGGCTGCCGACCAGCCGGATCGGCCTGCGGTGTTTTTCGGGGCAGGCCTGGAGTTTTGATTCCAAGCGGTACCGGATTGTTGGTGATGACCCGCCGGAAGGCAGTTCCCTTTCCGGTGTTTCAGGGAGCGGTTCGGATGCTTTCCTGCCGCTGATCTTTGCCGGCGCCCGGGATGGCGGGCCCGACATCACCTGGAAGAACGGCCGCCTGAACGAGGTCTACACCAACGACAGCCCGCCCGCCGGTCTTGTCTTGAAAGACGGGCTGATGCCCGCCGGCTGGATTTACAACGGGGGCGGGCCGGGCGACCCGAAACTGGAGATGGCGCTTCACCCCGGCAGCGCGGACAATTATTACCTGGTTCTTGAGAACTGCCGCCTGTATCAAGGCGCCAAAGGGCGGCATTCCAGGTATCGAATGACCTTCCAGGCCGCCGGCCCCGGCACGCTTCAGACGTATGTCAACCGCTACACGCGGATCCCCAGGCTCGACGGCGGCCGCGGCGACCAGACCGGCCAGGGGCTTGGGGCCGACGGGCGCAAAAAAATGGTTTTCGATTCGGACAACTGGGAGACCTGCCGCTTCGATTATGCCAAACAGGACCCGGACGAAATCCTGGGGTTTGTTTTTGAAGCGAAGCAAGGCGCGGTCAAACTGGATAATATATTCCTGACCCCCCTTGATGAGCCGGGGGGGCCGCAATAAGGTGGCGGGCACCGGGTTTAGCACGGAGCCGACGAGCTATCCGGCCCGGGGCTTGCCAATCGGCTGCGCAGCATGATAAACCAATCCAGGGGGAAGAGAATGAGAGGTAAAATGAAAATGGCGATGACGGAACACTTCCAAGTAGCCGCGGCCGCGGCGGGCATCCTGTGCGCGGCGGCGCTGTATGGCGCCGGCGTCAAGGTGCCGGGGGACGCCACGGCGGGGTCCGTGACGTTCCGGGCCGGGCGGGAGCCGATCGTGTTTGGCTTCGTCTGGTCCGACGGGTCCACGAACCGCATCACGGTGCAGCCGGCCGACACGGCGCTGATCGTGGACCAGAACAGCGGCAAAAAATACCTGACGCCGCAGGCGGGGTTCGAGTTCAAGGGGCTGGGCGTCGTGGATTTCGTGCGTCCGAACGTGACGATTTACCGGAAAGCGATCCGGGAAGGCTACACGAATGACTGGGGCACGCTCCCGGAGATCTACGGCAAGGAATACCGGCTTGAGTTCAAGCCGCAGGGCGCCGGCGTGGAATTCCGCATCAACGGCGACTATGCCGGGGTGCTCCCCGCGGAAGCGCGCGGACGCCTGGTCCGGGTCGACTCGCCGTTTACGGAAAAGGATTTCGCGTTCACCAGCAAGCCGGACGATCCGCGCTATCTGCCGCTCGACCTTGGCTATAAGAGCAATCCGGGGGCGATGAGCAACGCGGCCGTCACGCTGGCGGACGGCGCCATTCCCTTCCTGGCGCCGACTTCGGCCAACCTGGACATCGGGGTCACGGTTTCGCAGCTTTCGCTGTATCCGGGGCTCTACGGCGACAGCGGGTACACGGGGCGGAACGCGTTTGACCACGCGCGGGATTCCTACCTGTTCACGGTGCCGATGCGGCAGTATTCGCATGCCTGGCTGCTGTGCGCGGTGGAGGAGGACCCGTCGAAGACGCCGACGGTGAACGTGCGGCTGACCCGGTTTGTGCCCACCGGCCAGAATGGCGGGCGCGCCTATTCCGCGATCGCGGACACGGTTTGCGCGGTGCCGGGCCCGGACGCGCAGCAGGTCGGCACGGTCGTCGTCAACGGCAAGACGCTGCCGCTCTGGCGGGTCGAGGCGCGGCTGGACCTCGGCAAGGTGATCGACCTGATCACCGATCCGCATGGGAAGTGGGGCCGCGGCGCGTTCCCGATGCACTACCTGGATTTCGAGATCACCGGGGAAACGCACAAGTATCGCAAGCCGTTCACGGATGAGCGTCCCTATCCCGATCCCTCGAAGAAGAGCGCCGTCCACGTATTTGGCGTGACGCTGGAGCGGGCGGGGGCGGACGTTCGGTTCATGCAGACGAGCCTGTCGCAGAACAAGTTCAACGACGACGAGAAGCCGGAGATGAAGGCGGCCGTGACGCCGGTTCTTCCCGGGGCCTACACGCTGTCGTGGACGATCACGGACGCGGACGGGTCCGGCGCCGGGTCCGGCGCCTTCACGACGGATCAAGCCGTGGAAAAAGCCATCGACCTCGGGCAGAAGGACCTCGGCTGGTATGAAGTCAAGTTCCGTCTTTCGGATCAGCGCAACAGCCGCCTGATTACCGAACACACGGCCAGTTATGTGCTGCTGGGGCCGGACACCCGGCGGGCGGGCTACGAGTCGCCCTACCTGGGCTGGGCGTGGAACGGCGCGCATT
>JAAZAB010000348.1 GCA_012514555.1 Lentisphaerota bacterium | reverse complement strand
CTCGACGGCGAGATGGGCGAGGCGCAGGTCGGTCTGCAGGCCCGGCTCATGTCGCAGGCCATGCGCAAGCTCACGGCGATAATCGCCAACTCGAAAACCTGCTGCATTTTCACCAACCAGCTTCGCGAAAAAATCGGGGTGATGTTCGGCAGCCCCGAGACCACGCCGGGCGGCAAGGCGCTCAAGTTCTACGCTTCCGTCCGGCTGGATATCAGGAAGATCGGCCTCATCAAGGACCCGGCCGGCCGGCCGATGGGCAGCCACGTCAGGGTCAAGGTTGTCAAGAACAAGGTGGCGCCGCCGTTCATGGAAGCCGAGTTCGACATTCTGTATTCGGAAGGCATTTCCTGGGCCGGGTCCGTCGTGGACGCGGCTGTGCAGTACAACCTCATCGAGAAGCGCGGCTCATGGTTCTCATTCGAGGGCGAGCAGCTGGGACAGGGCCGCGACGCCACCATTGAACAGCTCAAGAAGAACCCGGAGCTTGAAAAGAGGGTGGCGGATAAAATCCGTGAAAAGCTCAAGGAGCCGGCGAAATAGGCGGCGGGCATGAAGGGTCGGATGTGAGCATGTTGCGGATTGTTTTCATGGTCGGTTCGGTCCTTGCCGTTGCGCTGTCGGCTTTTGGCGGCGCCGACAGCGGCGCGGTGCGGATCGCTTTCAGCGATATTCCGAAAGGCTGGGTGGTGAAGACCAAGCCGGGGACTCCGGCCGCCGTTTTTTCGGTTGTGGATTGCCCGGAAGCTGCAGGGCTCAAGGCCTTGAACATGGAGGCGGACAAGGCAAGCGCCAGCCTGACCGGCCAGATCAAGGACGTGGACCTGAACGCGACGCCGATCATGCGCTGGAGCTGGCGCGTGACGGCCTTTCCCGAAGGCGCTGACGGGCTGGTCGCCGCGAGGGATGACCAGGCCATAGGCATTTACCTGGGCTCGGGCGGGTTCCTGAATCAGAAATCCGTGGCATATCGCTGGGAAACGGACACGCCCCGCGGAACGAACGGCCGGGCTGAATACGCAGCCGGCGTTGTCCGCGTGGCCTGGCACTGCCTGAGGAACCGGCAGGATGGCACGAACGGCGCGTTTCTGGTTGAGGAGCGGAACGTGGCGGAAGATTATTTCTCCGCATTCGGCTCGAAGCCAAAGAGCTTTGGCCTGAGCATTTCCTGCAACAGCCAGTACACGGGGACAAGGGCCGCGGCCCAGCTTGAATGGATAGAGTTCCGCCCGGCCACGAATGCGGCGCCCGCCGGCGGTGTCCGGGGGCAATAGCGTTGCGGGGCGCTATTGCGCGTCAATGGTGACCTGTATGAACTCCGGCGCGGCGACGGCGGTGAGTTCGAGGCCGGGCGGGATGTGGAACTTGACGGGCAGATCGTAAGGCATGCCCGGCTTGATCGTCTCGCAGTCAACGAACGCGCGGGCGCCCTCCTGATTGATCTTGGCAAGAGCTTCGGAGCTGCCGGTGAACGTGATGTTCACCTTTTGGGGCAAGAGCGTGGGCTTGATGGCCTGGCCCGGCTTGACCATGGCGGCGACAGGGACATCCGTCAACTCCACGGACTCGCTTTTTTCCACGATCAGCACCTTCACCTGGACGTCGGGCGGCTCGATCTTGGGCGTCCACGTGTTGTCGGGCGCCATAACGCGGCAGCGTTTCGCGAAGGACTCCACCCGGCCATCCACGTCCAGAGGCTCCGTGAACAGCCATTCGACGTCGCG
>JAAZAB010000347.1 GCA_012514555.1 Lentisphaerota bacterium | reverse complement strand
CCCAGCGTGAATGTGCCCGTCCCAATGAGAGGCCCGTCAAGATAGGGATAGAAATTGAGCGCCGCGTCAACAGTGGTGTCTTCGGAAACGTCCAGAGGGCCCGGCAGGTAATCGCCGGCAAGGTAAACAGTTGCGCTTTGCGCCGCAAGGCCCAGCGCCAGCGCAAGGCACAAAACAACAGGCAGCCGCGCACGCGCCAGAAGCCGCGCCGCAACGGAAAGGCCGCTCATCGGCCGCAACGCGATGGATTCATTATTCATGCGGCATCCTTGAAAGCCGCCCGGGGATCAATGGCGAGAAGTTTCTGTTCAGGAAGACAGGATTCAGGAGTCGGAGTAACCTGTAAATATGCTTAAAACTTGTATCCGCATTCTTACTCCTGAATTTCCGCTACACGACACGAATAGTACCTCTAATTGATAATATATTCTTCCGCAGCCCTCAAATCAATGCCGAAATGTGTGAAAATGCCCGTCTATCGTTTCTACAAATGCGCGGGGAAAGCGCGCCGCGCAGCGGCGCGACTACACCCAGCACCTTCCGCTTTGAACATCCGCCTTGAGAGCGGACGGCCTCGGCCGCCGAAATAAACAGGATGAAGTCATGTCTTCCGCGGAGGCGCGGGAGGCTGGTTTGCCTTCCTTTCTCGTCCTCGTCCTTCGTCCTCGTCCTCGATGGCTTCCGCGGAGGCGGCCGACGTGTTCGCGGCCAATCGCGCCACGCCGTGGCGCGCTACAGAAAGGCAGAACGATTCAGGTTGGTTCCCCAGCGGGAATGCGGGGGCCGCACCTGCATGATCCGCGAAAGCGCGCCGCACAGCGGCGCGGCTACAGCTAAACCAGAATTTAGAAGAATCAGCCATCGAAATGCAAGAAAGGTCTGGGTTGGCTGTGCGGGCGAAGAATACCCCAAAGCTGGCGAGCGCAAAATGAGAATCATTTTGCGAAATAGATCGTGCCCTTGGGAATATCAGGCAACCAGATGATCTGGCCGAAGTTCTGGGCGGTTCCCGGTGAGAGCGGATGCTCCCGCGATCTCACCGTTAGCGTTTTAAAATTCAGGTCCAGGTATGAGTTCGCGGTGCCCAGCCGGATATCGCCGACCATGAAGTCGCTGACAAGCCGCAATCCTGCCCCATTGGTGATGTGGAATGGGGCAAAATCCGCCTCGCCGGGAACGTAGTTCACGCTGGGCGGCACGTCCGCCACGCCGCTTGATGACAAGTTTTTGTTGTCCACAAGCACCATGCCGCGCCCCGGATGGTCGGACCAGCACTTGAAATAAATGGTGCCTGCGCCGCCGCCGACGGCGCTCGAGCACGCAGGCAAAAGCACGGTGCTGCGCGCCTCGATCGTGCCCAAAAACGCGCTGAACTCCGCCCCCATGTTGGTGATTACCAGGGACACGCGGCCGCCGCCGGCAGCCGCCGCGGATCCCGTCATATCCCCGCCGTTCGCGCTTATTCTGCCAAGGCCGGCCAGCGCTCCGGCTGTAAGGAATACGCTTCCCCCGCTGCCCTGGTAATGTTGCGCTTGCGCGCCATCGGCTATAAACAGGCCGTCGATGCAAATCGTTCCAGATGCAGCTATTATAATGGCTCCGCCGCCGGCCGAATACCCGCCGCCGCTGCCAAGATTGGTCGGCGCAAAAAAGGACCCGTAACAGTTTCCCGGTGTGTCGCTGCTGTAATACGCGCCCCTGCCCCCGTAGGAAGCGCCCGCCACACCCTGGCCTCCGCCGGCCGTACCGGGGCCCTTTCCAACCGCATATCCTTTCCCCAACACGTTCACGGAGCCGCCCTCTTCCACGCCCACATCGCCATGCACGACCAAGTCTATTTTGTTGACTTCCGTATCGTTGTTGGACGAATGAGTAAGCGTGCCGCCCCCAAAAATATACAACCCGTTCCTTATCAAGCTGGGCCGGTTGAGCACAAGCGTCCCGTTGGTTAAAAGCGTTATGTTTTCGGTCACGGTCAGCGCGGCATTGGCCGTGACCATCGCTGCGGCGGCCCCGCCTCCGATTGTCAGGTCCAGCAGCCGGACCGGCGTCGAAATCACCATCGGGTTGCCCGTCTCCACCAGAACCCGCGAGTCAGCGCCCGGAACCTCGCCCGACGCCCAGTTCGACGACACGTGGAAATCCGTTCCGTACGAGCCCAGCCACTCGGACCATTCGGCGTCGAATATCCAGTTCACGTTCCCGCCGCGGTTCGCTGTCAGTATCGCCGTGATGGGCAGGCCCGGGCTCGCGTCGCTGTCCTGCACCTCCACGCCTTGAATTGACCTGTAGCCCGACACTGCAAGGCGCCATGGCGTGCCGGGCGTTGTGCTGCGCAACGCGATGTTGGCCGATGAGCCCTGGAGCACAAGGTCCCTTAGGATGACGGTCGAGCCCGCCTCGAACACAAGCTCGCGCGTCCCGGCCGGCGCCTCGCAGCGCAGCTCCGTGGCGGTGAACCCGCCGTAAAAAGTCATCGGCGCGCCGCTGTTCTCCACGAGGATTTTGGAGAATGACGCGCCGGCAAGGTTGAGCGACTGCGCCTCTTCGCCCGCAAGGATCAGGATGGACCGGAGCGCATCGAACGAGCCGTACGTGAAGTCGGCGTCCTTGAGCAGGGTCACCGTCTCCGTGCCCGATGCTGTCAGCGTTCCCGCGACTGACAGCATATTGGTGACAACCAGGTCCCACCCGTTCAGCGCCAACGAGGCCCCGCGCCGGAGGTCTATGACGTGCACGATCCGGTCGGCGTCCATTTCTGGGTACCGCTCGCAGCCGCCGGGTATGACAATCACGTCGCTATCCATGGGCGCGCGGACCAAATCCCAGTTCTCGGCCTGCGACCAAGCGGTATTGCTCCCGCCCGTCCACGTTATCGCCTCGCCCGGGTATATTGACAGGAACTTCCAGTTCAAATTCCCGCCGCGGTCCCGGCTGTTGGCGGCAATGACCTCCGCGCCGAGCAGCGCGTCCGAATCCTTCACGTCCACGCGGGACACCAGCTGCTCGGCCAGCGGGTCCACGTTCAGAAACGAAGGTGTTCCGTCGCTGGTGGAGCGCAGGAACAGGTTGGT
>JAAZAB010000036.1 GCA_012514555.1 Lentisphaerota bacterium | reverse complement strand
GTGTAGCGCTTCTGCCAGTCCTGCGTCATTACCCCGCAGTAGACTTCCGAGGCGCCCGCGCCGATGACCGCCGCGGCGTCATCCGCGCCGCACACGGGAGACAGGATGCGGATCATGGCCGCCTCCATCGGTGTTCGCGCATGACGTTGGCCAGGGCGCCGGCCTCCTGGAACCCGAGGTCGTGCGAGATTTCGCCCTTGCCGCATTGCCCGGCCACGGCAGCGTCGTAAATGAGCGGGTCGCAGGCCGTGATGTAGCCCAGCATGACGCCCTTGCTTCGCGCGCGCCTCAGGTTGAAGCCCAGCGCCATCATGAGGTTCATGGCCACCAGGTCGGCCGCGTAGCGCAGGCTGCGCGGCGCCAGGAACACGGGCATGCTTTCCAGCGCGAGCAGGAGCACGGACGCTTTGCGCCATTTCCGGCGGCGCTTCCGGAATCGCTCCAGGGCGCGCTCGAGCCGTGGCATGTCGAGGACTTCGTCGACCGTGATATAGCCTCTGCGCGCGTCGCGGAAGACGAGGTAGTGCTGGACATACAGGCATTTCCGGACTCCGAAAACGGACAGGAAAGTGTAATAAAGCTTCTGGAACCGGCGCACGTTCGCCCTCGCGATGCGCCCGCCCGTGGCGCGGTCGAGCAGGTCGATGACCTGGTCCGGCATGAGCTGGGCGCTTTCGAAGCGGCCGTCCGCGGCGGCCCTGCCGAGCATGCGGCAGCCGAGAAAGAATATTTCCTTCACGTTTTCACGCTTGAGCCCGAAATCGAGAACCGGCAGCATTTCCTTCTCGTTCACGCCCGAGAGGATGGTCATGACCAGGTCCACCGGCACGCCGAGGGTTGAGAGGTTTTCCATGGCTTTGAGCTTCGTTTCCAGGAGCGGCCGGCCGCGAATTACCCCGTACGCGCTTTCGTCGAAGCCGTCGAACTGGAGATGGACCTCGTCCAGGCCGGCATTCTTCAGTGTCTTGAGATAGTCGCGGTCGGCCAGCGCGATTCCGTTGGAATGAAGGGCGGTTATGTTCCTGGTCCGGCGCAGGATGCGGATGATTTCGGGCAGGTCCTTCATGACCGTCGGCTCGCAGCCCATCAAGTCGAACTTCCGGCCGCGGAAAGAGCGCGCGAGGCGGTGAATTTCGGCAGGGGTCATGTCGGGCAGGATATCCTGGTTCCCGCCGGCCAGGCATATCGGGCAGCTCAGGTTGCAGCGTTCCGTGAGGCGCAGGATGAAGTCGCGCTGCGGGAGCGGTCGGTCCATGACGTCGAAATAGAAGTCGTGGACTTCGCGGAAATCGGCAGGGTGCTCCGAGAGCAGCGCGCGGGTCTCGCCGTGCTCGCGGCAGATCTTGACAAGGCGGATCAGGCCGTCTTCCTCGCGGACTTCGGCGGGCGCCGCGCGCAGGCACACGGAGCACAGCCCGATGGTCTTGCGCAGGACAGGTTGAGGCATGGCCTCTTTCATGGCACGGCTCCGGCTGTCGCGCATTCGGCCCGGCGCCCGGCGGCAAGGCTGGCCGCCAGGCCCAGCGCATCGCGGACGGTTTCGTCTATGTTGTCGTGCAGGAAAAGGGCCTGGCGGCCAGCCAGCCGGAGGTTCCGGACCCGCTCCAGGCGGCGGCGGGCTTCCTCCACGATTTTCGCAAAGCCGATCGTGTAGACAGGATAGGTGTTGCTGACCAGCTCCACGTGGCAGTCCCGGATCGCGGACTCGGACTCAATGAGCCGCGAGCGAACCAGGTCGGCCGCCACGCGGCTTTCGAGCGCCCCGGGCTTCTGCCATGTATCGTCGCCCTGCCGGCAGGTGACTTCGACGCAAATGCCTTCGCGGTCTGCCGGCGCCGCGCCGGGCCAGAATTGGGCAGGAAAGCTGACCCGCGAGAACACGATATCCGGGTCCGGCACGTAGACCCATTGCCATGGCGGGCGCCGGGCGGAGTCAGCCTCGATATTGAAAAGCACGGTGGAAAGGTATTTGAGGGCCGGCGCGCCCTCGGCCAGCAGCGCGAAGAGTTCCGGGAGCGGCGCTGTCCAGACCAGCGTGTCGGCCTCGAAACGTTCGGAGCCGGCAGTCACGGAGCGCACTCTGTTGTCCGCCATCTCTATCGCCGCCGCCGGGCGTCCTGTCAGGATGCGCGCCCCGGAGCGGCGCGCGCGTTCGGCCAGGAGCTCGGGAAACACGCTCATGCCTCCCTCGGGATAGAGGAACGCGAGGGTCGATGAGGGCGAGAACAGGCTGTTTTTCAGGAGGTCGAACAGCCCGCCCGGACGCTCCCTGCGGTCAATGACCGAGCGCGTCACGCTCAGGCTGGCCCAGCTCGGGTCCACGCTGCTGCAGTCGATCCCGAGGAACTTGCGCGTGTACCCGCGCCAGAACACGTCGTAGATCGTCCGGCCGTAGCGGTGTATGACATACTCCTCCATGCTCGCAATGGTGCTTCCGGACTTTCTGCCGGAAATGAAAAGGTCCTTGAGACAGAGCGCCAGGTGCCCGGCCGGGAGCCGGGCCAGGGACCTGGCCGAGAGCGGCCAGTCAAGATAGCGGCCCGCCATGAGCACGGCGCTTTCGCGGGCGATCGAGTTCGCCCGGCTGCCGAGTACGGACTGGAAAAAGCCGAAGAGCCCGGGGTCCGCGGAAAATAGGCGGTGCGGCCCGATGTCGAAGTGGTGTGGGCCGTAGCTATAGCTCCGGCAAAGGCCGCCGACAACGGGCGCCTTTTCGAGCACAACCACCTTGAGCCCTTTTTGCGCGAGCGCATCAGCCACGGTCAACCCGGTCACGCCCGCTCCGACCACAACGGTCGTCATAGGGGATTCTCCTTTTTGCCCCAAACCGCCTATACAAAAGCACGAATTGCCGCGAAATTCAATTGCGATGTTGCGCCCTGACTCCGTTGACTCATGCCGGCAGAGACCCTATACTCCACGCTCTTCGACGTTGATGGCCGCCTGCGCAACGGCTTCGGCCGGGCCCGCGAATCGCTGCATGGCGGCGAATGACGGCGATGCGGGTTGCGTTTCAAAAAGCGGGTGGTTGCCCGTTCCATTCCATGGCCGGAAAAACTTCAAATTCCGATGTCAGCGCGCTCCTGGCGCGATTGCTTCAGAATGACCAGGCCGCCTGGCGCGAACTGGTCCGGGACTATTCCGGGCTGCTTCTTGCCATTGCCGGGCGCACGTTTGCAATGTACGGCTTTCCCGCCGGGCTTCAAGACCGCGAGGACGTGGTGGCGGCTGCCTGGCAAAACCTGCTTGCCGGCGACCGGCGCATCATCCGCGGCTGCCTGGCGCGGGGCTTCTTTCTCCAGACGCTGCATTTGCTTGTCCGGCGCCGGGCAATAGACCTCATGCGTTCGCGCAAAATCAAGACTGCGCCGTTGGACGGCATCGAGCCGGTTGCGCCGATCCAGGATTCGGCCCTCGATGCGGCGTATTCGGGCGCCGTTCTAAGAAAGGCGATTGCCCTACTGGCCCCGCGGGAGAGAGCCGTGATCGGGCTGTTTTTTCTCCAGGGCAAAAGCTATCGCGAAATTTCCGCCCTGACCGGCATGGTGACAAACAGCATTGGCCCCACCATCGCCCGGGCCCTCGTCAAACTGAAGGCTCTTTTGCGGAAGCAGTTGGAGCCTGTTTGACAGAGCAATCGAATATCCAAGGACGAGGGGATAGGTGATAGAATATAGGTGATAGGTGTTAGGGTTGAATGAGGAAATCAGGAACATCAGGAAAAGAGAGGAGACAGGGGCCATTTTCTTCCTGTTTTCCTGATTTCCAAATAATCTCCTGCCTGCGTGAAGAGAGGCTTTTAGGACAGGCAGGTTTCCAAACTGGAGGGCGACGGGCTTGCCCTGCGAAGCCGCTTCGGCGAAGAATGGGCCTCCGTCGCCGGAAACGGCCGGGATGTAAGCCTGTTTGTGTAGCCGCGCCGCTGCGCGGCGCGCTTTTGCGGATTATGCGGGTACGGAGCCCCGCGTTCCCCGAAGGGCATTCCCGGGGGCTGGAGGGCGGCGGGCCTCCGTCGCCGGATTTCGTGAAAGCGGGCAAAGACGGCTCAGCCGGAGGCTTCGCCCCACCAGGCGCAGGACAGGCCTTCATCCTTTTTATTTCGGCGGCCGGGGCCGTTCGCCCTCCATGTGCAACGCATCCGGCGCCTCTTCTGTAGCGCGCCACGGGGTGGCGCGATTGGCCGCGCATACGTAAGCAGACCCCGGAAAGGCGGCGAGGACGAGAAGGTGGACACGCCCATTCTCATCTCTCGCTCACTTGGACATTGGATATTCCTTGTTGGTTATTGGATATTCTATTGATGTCTTTCACCTATTCAGTGCAGCATCAGCAGAGTTGATTGGCCATGGCAACAAGTTTCACATAAACCTCTTGCAGCGAGCGAAGACAACCGCGTCGCATTGAACTGCTCCATGTAGGATCACCACTGGAACACGCCGAACAGGTCGGGGTTGTGCAGATACTCCATGCCCCGGTAGACCTCGAACCAGCACTGGATCTGGGTGTCGGGGTGGCGGCTGACCTGGCCGCGGAAGTTTCGGACGAAATTCACGCCCCAGCGCGCGCCCTTGGCCGGCACCCCGCCGAGCTGGTCGAAGGGGATCATCGCCTCGCAGGTCCACTGGCCGGCCTCCCTGTTGATGCTGGTCTTGATCAGAGGCGTAACGCCCCATTGATTGTGGGTTTTGTGGTCGGGGTGTTTGTGCCCATCGAAGACTCCGCGGCAATTGACCATAAGCTGGTAGTAGCTTTTCCGGTCAAGCTTGGTGTCGAGATAGATTTCAACGCTGTCGTCACCCGGGATGCCGCCGCTCCTGTTACTCCTGGTTTTGCTGATCAGGCTGTCCAGGTTCGGGTCCATGCATACGAAGGAAACGTAGAGGTGAGGCTTGCCGTTCGCCTCCGCCTTGCCCACGTAGCAGTACGTGGGCGGGGTTCCTTCCGGCGGGGGCTTGCCCGGAGCGTGCGCATGGAACCTTCCGCTTTTCCAGCTCATGGCGATTTCCCCGTCGCTGACCCGGCCGTCGGCCTTGTATTCCTTGTCGCCGGCGGCCTGCTTCATTTCGGTCAGCTGCTCGGAGATGCGCGCAACGGGTATGGTTTCGCCCATGTGCTTTTCAAATTGAACCGGGCTGGGCGTCAATGCCGCCAGCGCCTGCAGATTCCTTGCGCCCTCGTTTTTCAGGGAGTCCGCTGATGCCGCCGCGACTCTTTCGCCCAGGTTGCGCTTCGAAAGCCGGGCGGAAGCCGAGGCGGGCAGCGCCTCGCTCACGGCCACCCGGTGCGCACCGAGGGATGCAAGCGCGCCGGCTTGCTGGGCCTCTTCGACGGTCAGGCGCCGGCGCGGCGCGCCCGCGGCCGCCAGTGCCGCCGGGGCGCGAAGCACCTCGGCCGCGAGGGTTTTCGTTTCGGTCTTCAGCGGCGCCAGCGTCAAGCTTTCCATTGCCTGCGGCTGCGGCGGCGGGGGCGCAGGCGCCTGTGCGGGCGTGGCGGATGTCAGGACCGGTTCGGCCGCGAGGCCGGCGAAAGCCTGCGCCTGGGGGGACTTGAGATCGGCTGCCGCCAGGTCGGGGCCGGCCTCGGTTATTGTCTTGCGCTGCACGGAGTCGAGGGAACGGACTGCGTCCGGCGCGGGCACGGCGGTTTGCTCGGCCACCATCTCGACGTCCAGCGGCTCCTGCACTTCGGCGAAAAACTCCTGCTCCGGCGCGAGCCACAATGCCAGAAGCGCCAGTATTGCCAGGAAAGACACTAAAATCAGAGCCCTGCGTTTGCGCGCCAGGTAGCGGCGCGCCGGGCTCTGGCTCCAGAAGCCCGGCGGGATGGGCGGCTCGGCAAGGAGGCGCCGGCAGATGTCGCCGACATTGACGTTTGCGCGCCGGTTTCGGGGCGTTTCAAATGCGCGGCTGAAAACGAAGCTGTGGCAGCCGCCGGCGATCGTGTCGCCGAACCGCAGCTGCTCGTTCTGGACGAGGCGGGAGTTGACGAAAATCCGGCTGTTCGGCAAGGTGGTCAGGTGCCATGAGCAGCGGCAGGGTTCCTCGGTGCCGCAATGGCATTTCTGGCGGGTCAGCCTGAAGGCGCGCCGCGGAAAAAGCGGGTCTGCCACGGTCAGGTCGCAGTCCGTTCCGGCGCCTATCACCAGCTCGTCGCAATCGGCGACGAGCTCGCAGGACACCACGCCGGCAACGCTGCCGAGGAGGCGTATCCTGCCGTCCGGGTGCGACGTGGGCTTTGAGATGACCGCGATGTTCATGGCGCTGGGGTTGATTTCCTGGCCAGGGTCAGCAGCGAGAACCTGGCGAACCCGGCGTCGCGCACGGCGTCAATCACCGCGACCACGTTCTGGTAGGGCACCCCCCTGTCGATCTGGATATCGACCGGTATTTTCTCGCCGCCGGCCAGGGATTGCATTTCCGGCCCCAGGCTCTCCAGGCTTTCCATGGGCCGGGCGTTGAGCGTGATCTCCGGCTGATCGGCCTGGAGCCGGTACGTCACAACCAGCCGCTTGTCGGGCGCCGCCTTGACGCCGCTGCTTGATTCCGGCAGGTTGAGCTCGATCTGCGTCGGGCGCGCCAGGCTGGATGTCAGCACGAAGAAGACCAGCAGCTGGAAAATAACGTCCATGAGCGGGGTCATGTTCAGGCCGTTGTTTTCCGGGATTTCGTGGCGTCTAACCTTTAACATCGCGCGGGACCTCCGCAGTGGCGTTGCGCCGGGCCATCCATTCCTTGATTTCAGCAAGGTACAAATCCAGCCAGCTGAGGATATGGTTGGTTTCCTTGCGGACGTGCTCCTGGATGATTATGATCGGGATAGCGATCAGGAGCCCCGCCACCGTGGTGATCAGGGCCTGGTAAATGCCGCCGGCCAGGTAGCGCGGGTCGGTGGACGCCGTCTGCTCGATGGCGATGAAAGCCACCACCAGGCCCCAGACGGTGCCCAGGATGCCCAGCAGCGGCGCGACCTGCGAAAGCGTGACCATCCAGCCCCGCGATTTTTCCATGGACATCATCTCGGTCAGGATCGCCTTTTCCGTGGCAGCCTCGATGTCGGTCTCGCCGGCCTTGACGCGCATTAGCCCCTCCTCGATCACGCGCCCTATCACGCCCTTCGTGCGGGCTCCGAGCACGACGGCCTGGTCGAGGTCGTCGTCCTTCAGGGCCGTGCGCAGTTCGAACTGGAACTTGTCGCCGTCAATCCTGTTTTCCCGCAGGTAAATCAGCCGTTCGATGATGAGCACCAGCGCCGTAAGGGCCACGATGAAAAGCGGGATCATGAAGAAGCCGCCCTTGATGCACAAATCCGCCGCTGTCGAGAACCAATTCATGTTTTATTTTCCTCCCGGTTGTGTTTCCGCGATCCGTTTTTTTGCCGCCTCCCGCCACTTTGCCGATGCGGGCGCGCCCGTCTTGAGTATTTCGTTCCACTTGGCGAGGGCTGTCGCCGTGTCGCCCAGCGCCGCGTAGCATTCCGCGGCGCCGAAGGCGGCCGCGTCCGGCCATTCGTTGTAAGGGTAGGCGGAGAGCACGGTTTCGTAGGCGGCCAGCGCGCCGGCGAAGTCGCCGGAGAGCCGGTCCGCTTCGCCCTTGTAATAATGGATCATGGCGGGCGCCACGGTCACGCTCCAGTCCTGGCCGGCCATCTCTTTTTCGTGCGCTTCGAATTCGCGCGCCAGCTGCGCGGCCAGCTTGCGGCCGGAGGCCGGGTCGGCCTCGTTCGCCAGCATTTCCAGGCGCAGTGCGCCTATGCCGAAATAGCGGGGCGCCGTTGGCGGATATTGCCGCTGGGCGGCCTCGAGCGCACTGTGCGTCGAAGCGTCCGGCTTTGTTTCGCGGAGGATTTTCAGGAGCGTGATCAGCGCGGCGTTGAAATCGCGGGCAGGCGCGTTGGTTCCCATCTGCCCCAGCCAGTAGGACAAATCCTGGCCGCCGGCCCCGGCCTTCAGGCGCGCGCCGGCGAGGTTCTTTTCCACCCGGCCGGCATAGTCGGGCGGGAGCTGTTCCTTCTTTTCCGCCGAGGCTGCATACCATTTCGCCGATTCGGCCCATTGTTCGGAGCGCTCGTGACAGACCGCGGCCTCGTAGGCGTAGGCGGGGGTGTCCGGAAATGCCTTGAACAAGTCGCCGTACATGGCTGCGGCGCCCGCGTAATTCGAGGCGCCAAAAAGCGAGCGGGCCCAGGCTTCGCGCGTTTCGCGCGCCAGCTTCAAGGCCCCGCCCGACTGTTCGGCGAGCTTCGTGAATTGTTCGTTGGCGCGCGCGAAGTCGCCGGCCGCAAACCATGCGCGCCCAAGGCGGTCGCGCATATCGGTCCCGGCCCGGCCCGGATTCAAGTCCAGGGCTTTTTGCCACTCGCCCGCGGCCTTGCGGAAATCCTTCCTGTCGGCGTAGATTTGGCCGGACAGCGCGAAGGCGCGCGCGGCCAGGTCGTTGGTCGCGTTCAAGGCGGCTATCTGCTTGAGCGCGCCGAGAGCCTGGTCTTTTTCGCCCGCCGAGAAAACCGCGAGCGCGTAGTTGTATCGCATCTCGTTGAGCGCGTCCGCGTCGAAGCGCTTTGGCGCGGCCGGCGCCGCAAGGATCGCCTTCAAGTAGTCGCGGGCGGCCGTGAAATCGTTGGTTTTGAGCGCGGCGTAGGCAAGCTCACGCCGGGCGTCCAGGGCTTCGGCGGCCCCTGGCTTTCGCTTCAGCAAGTCGGCCAGCATCTGCCGCGCCTCCGCTTCGCGGCCTTCCTCCTTGAGCGCCGCGGCGAATATCAGGGTGGCCGGCGCGTCATGGACGCTCTTGCGCAAAACCGGATGATCTTCAGGCATGCTGCGCAGAATCTCGCCGCGCCGCGCGGCGTTTTTCAGGTGGTAAAGCCGCAGGTACAGGAGTTCCGGCAGCTTGTCCGGCGGCAGGCTGCCGCGCGCGGATTGCACGGCTTCGGTTATTCTCCGTTCGTCCTTGGATTCCACTGCGACGCGAATTTGCAGGAGAAGCGCCTGTTCCTCGAATTTCCTGCGGTCGGAAGCGGGCAGGGATTTTGCGCCGGCCTCGGCTTGGCGCGCCGCCTGCGCCGCGCCGGCCGCGTCGCCATTGGCCAGCCTGCATTCGGCCAGCGCCAGGTATGCCGCGGGCGGGGCGGGCGGGTCTTTCATGCCGTCTATGGCCGCCTGCAGGGGCGCGCCGGCTTCCTTTACTTTGCCCCCGCGTATGAGCGCCTGGGCCAGAATGAGGGATGCGCGCGGAAAATGCGCGTCGCCACGGGCCACCTTTGCGGCCTCGGCTTCGGCTTCCTTGAACTGGTTGAGCGCCAGGAACGCCTCCGCCCGGATTGCGGCCAGGAGCCCGGGCTGAATGCCGGGCACGCCGGCCCCTGAAATCTGCAGAAGCTCGCGCTGCATTTGCGACTGGTAATACACTTCAAACAGCTTCGCGGCCAGGGCCGCCTTGTCGGCGCCAAGCGCAAGGGCCGACTGGTAGGCGGCAAGGGCCGGCTTCCAGTCTTTTTTTGCGTAATGCGATTCAGCCGTCATCAGGGCAAGCTGCTTTTTCTCCTCGGGCGCGAGCTGGGCCGCTGCGATCCTGCCCTGGCGTGCGATGACGCTGTCATAATTCTTGCTCGCGTAATCAATGTAGATCAGCGCGAGGCAGGCGCGGTTGGCCTCGGGCGCGGAGGCGTATTTTTCGGCGAGCTCCCGGTAGGCCTGCGCGGCGTCGGCGGCGCGCCCGCCTTTTTCCAGGGCAAGACCGCGGGCGTAAATGTATTTTGCGCGCTGCGCGTCCGGCATGTCCTGCTTTTCGCGCTCGGCTATCTTTGCAAGGGCCGCCTGCCATTGCCCGGCATTGTACAGGCTGACCACGGCGTTGTAGTGCGCTTCCTCGACGTCCGCCGCAAGCGCGGCCCGGCCCGGCGCCAGGAGCAGAACTGCCAGCAGCGCGGCTGCGGGCGGGGGGATTATGGGGAATTTGCCCGTCCGGACCAGCCTCATCGCGCGGTCCCCCGCACTTCGATCAATTTCTGGCCTTCGCGCATGACGGCGCATTGTCCGGCGGCGACGTTGACATGGTCGTAATGGTTGTCCACGGCCACAACGCCGGATTCGACCTGGACGGTCACGGCGCTGATCCGGTCAATGTATGTCCGGTTTTGAGATTCCCCGCTGCTTTCATATACCATGACTTTTTCCGATTCCGTGCTCACGCGAAAGCGAGTGCCAATCACGCGCACATCGCCCAGCGGCGTCTGCACCTTGAAATGCCGGCCCGGCTTCTGCTTCGGCACTGACGCTTCGACATCGCCCTGCTGGAGATTGATCGTGGTTTCGCCGGCCGGGGAGCGCTTGATCATGACCCGCGAGCCGGACGCGAACAGGGCCGTGGCGCCGCCGTCGAAAACCGCGCCCGCTTCCTCCCGCGCCACAAGCAGGGTGTTCGCCGGAAGCTCGGCCTTCTTTACAAGCTCACGGTTATCCCGCTCGATGACGAACGCTCCCGAGTCCAGCCGGGCCGCGGGACGCTGAAGTTGCCATATCAGCGCGGCGCCCGCGGCGAGAAGCAGAATGGCGGCCGCCATCTTCAGAATGCGCGCCGCCCGCTGGAATTTGGCCCCGCGCATCCCGGCAGGTCGTTCTTCAGGACGGAAAAGACCTTCAAATCTTGCCGCGGCGGCCTCGCTCAATTCAGGCAGGCCGTCCTGAAGGCACTGAAAGATTTCCAGGCAGAGGGAGCATGTCGCCAGGTGCTCCGGCATTTCCCAGTCAGTCCCGAGCCGGCGGCGCTGCTCGTGAAGTTCCCGCAGCTCACTCAATGACAAGTGGTTGTTGTCGGTTCCGGCGTCCGGCCCGGGCGCCGCGGCGAAGATTCCGCTCTTGCGCAGCTTCTCCGCGGCCGTCTCTTCCAAATCATCCGGCGGCAATTGTGCGAACAGGCCCGTGTCCCGGGCCCGCGCGCTGCCCGCGCCTGGTTCATTGTTTCTCATTTAAGAGTGCTCCGGACGGATTGCCCCAAGTGCTTTATAACAGTGATATCGGGATTATGCCGGGTTTCGTGCAAAAATAGGAATGAGAAATGTAATTGACCGGCCCGTTACCGGGCTGGTATCGTACAGTAAATCGAAAGGAGGCGTGCGATGAGGACGAGGCGGGCATTCTTGGCATTGGCGCTGGCCGGTTTGGCATCGGGGGCCGCATTGGCGCAGCGCGATATTGTGCCGGACACGAATATCTCGAAGGACCCCTTCGCCTGGGCGCTGTTCACGTACGACGGCGAGTCGGACGTGAACTTGAAGGGTGAGCCCGGCGCGGAGGACGCCAGCGCCTGGATGGCGGACGCGGACGCTGCCATATCGTTTCCGGTGTGCACCAATTCGCAGATCGCGTTCCTCGCGGGCGGCGGCTTCCGGTGGACCAGGTTCGAATTCGACAAGATCCCGGGAGTCGGCAACTACGATGTCTATACGATCACCGTTCCGATCGACGTGGTTTATTCCGGGCTCAAGCGCTGGACTTTCTGGGCGAACGTGACGCCGGGCCTGTTTTCCGACCTTGACGGGCTCACGTCGGACGATTACAGGACCCAGGCGCATGGCATGGTGATGTTCGATGCATTGGAGGGCCTGGCCCTATCCCTGGGCGTGTCCTATGACCGGGTGTTCGGCGAGGACCAGCTGTATCCCCTCGGCGGCGTGGTGTGGACCGTGACCCCGGAATGGCAGCTTCGGATTATCCTGCCCCAGCCGGCGGTGGTGTATGCGCCGACCAGGCGCCTTGCGTTTTTCGCGGAGGCGCGGCCCGCCGGCGGGCTGTGGAACATCCGGGACAGCCTGGACGGTGAGGACTATGACTTGAGCCTGAAGACCTGGCAGGTTGGGGGCGGCATGGAGTTTGCCGTGGTCGAGCACGTGTGGGTGCACTTGGCCGGGGGCATGGACGTGAACCGGGAATACGAGATTCAGCGCTCCAGCCGGTCGCTGCTTGAATCCGAGGCGGATGACGCCTGGTTCGCGCGCGCGGGCCTGGTGCTGCGCTGACTGCGCGGCGCGCTGCCGGAATGCTCCTCGCGGTTATTTGCCTGCCCACATCTCATGCAACATCCCGATGGCCGCGTTGGTGATCATGGTGGCGGCTTGCGGAATGAAGCGGCGGGAGATAAAAGGCCATTCCCCGTAGCCGCCGCGATCGGCTTGTTCCACGGGCGGCATATAACCCGCGTGATCGTTGGCGTATGTCACGACGAGCGTCCGCTGCGCGGGGGAATAACGTTTTATTTCCAGCCCGAGACTTGTGAAAGCTTCGCAGGGCAGTCCAACCAGCGCGGTGTCGCCCATCCGCAGGCACTGGACAGGCACCGCCTGCTCAGCCGGTTCAGGATCCCAGGCGTCATAGCGCGGAGGCCAGCTTTTTTCCAGGTAATCCGCGTCCGGATTGTTGCGAATCGCGTTCACTATCCGGTCGGTTTCAGCCGTCTTCTGCAGGCGCGGAAGCTTTAATATTCTCATTCGATAGTCCATCGGGCCGGGCGCCGCGGGCTTCACCTCCCGCTCGATGGCCATTATCGCGGCGCCGGCTATGCCGCGCCCTATCCGTTCCCGCGGGATTCCCCTGCAATCCACGTCGCCCGACGTTCCCTGAAGGAACAGGCAGGGGACATCCTTCCCGTAGATGGCGGCGAGCGTGAGGGCCATTTCGCCGGGCCATTCCGCCCATATCGAGTCACCGCCGCTGTTGGGATGTGCGGCAAAGTTGACGGCCAATGCCCGGATGCGTTTATCCGCATCCCGCGCGCACAAGACCTGGACGGATGTGTCCAGCGGCCCGGCCGGACCGATGACTTCAGCGTCATTGGGCTGCGGCTGGCGATAGACATCCATTCCGTCCCTGGTCCGCGACAGCTTGTTCATTGAATATTGTTTCGCCTCGGTTTGCCCCAGGTATAGCGTTGCATCAAACATTGCGCCGCAGGCGTCTTGCGTTGCGTTCACAATCGCCTCGGCAATTGTCTCGGCGCAGCCCGGGACAGGGTCCACCGGGTTGCCCTTGTCCTTCTGGAGCGCGGGACCGGTGTGCGTATGCGAGGCTGAAATCATGACAGCCTCCGGCGGAATGCCGCAGGACGAGGCGATTCGAGCCCTGGCCGGATCGGCAAACTCCGCGCAAGTGCGCAGCAAATCGGTGGCCACCAGGGCCATGCGGCGGCCGCCGGCCTCGATCACCATCGCTTTTGCAAGTAGATCTCCCTTTATGTCCTTGGCGAAGCGCTTGTGAAAATACCCGCCCAGCTCGGCCCCGAGCGCAGGCGTGATCTTGCGTTGGGCAACGCCCACGCGGCATTTTTCATTTTCCGGCATGAATCTTCCTCTCTTCCGCGGGAGGGCTCAAGACGCTTCGACAATCTTCCGGATCTTGTCCGGATCGATCTCGCGCAGGTTTTCGAACACCTTGCAGTAGGCCTCAGCCAGCAGGCCGGACGAGGCAGCGTCGTTTGGCGCGCGCAACGGCAAATTCAAACCAATGTGCGTCTGCGCATGCCTGAGCGCCTGCGGATACTCTTCCGGCACATACTCGATCCCCGCGCCAGAGTTGTCAATGCTCCAAGGCACTCCGAGCCCGTACGCGTTCTTGCGCCGGAATACGCTCATGGCCGGCAGAATAAGCTGCTGCCAGGTTATGGCATCCACTCCCTCGGCAATCAATGCGTGTTGAACGGCAAAACGGAATGCGGTCGGATCCCCGTTCCATCCGATTTTCGCCATGTCCAGGCGAACGACATATTCATACCAGCTGTGCGTGTGGCCTTCCGGCTCCGTCGGCAGGATCAGTCCCTTGGAGGCCAAATGCTTGACCTTGGCGTGGAACGCCAGCGAATTGGCCTTCTGTACG
>JAAZAB010000346.1 GCA_012514555.1 Lentisphaerota bacterium | reverse complement strand
ATTAGTTCGTTCCTCATGATTTGCGGATGATCCCCAGGATTTCCTTCTGGCGGGCCTCGAGCTGCCCGGGCGAAGAGGCCTCGAGGTTCAGGCGCACGAGCGGCTCCGTATTGGAGGAGCGCACATTAAACCACCAGTCCGGGAATTCCACGCTCAGCCCGTCAAGCTCGAACATCCGGCCATTGCGATAGGCTTCCCGCAGGCGCTTGAACACGGCGTCCGCGTCGGGGACCTCGGAGTTGATCTCCTCGCTCTTGGCGTAGCGGCAAAGAGGGCGGATCAGCTCGGAGAGCGGCTTTCCGCCCGCGCTGAGCAGGCTGGCGATGGACAGCGTCGCCATGGCGGAGCTCTCGGTGAAATAATTGTCCCGGAAATAGTAGTGCCCTGAAAGCTCGCCCGCGAAGAGGGCATCTTCAGCGCGCATCTGCTGCTTGATGAAAGCGTGCCCCACCCGGCACATCATGGGCTGTCCTCCGCACTCCTGGACAACCTCCTTCACGGCCCGGCTGCTGCGAAGGTCGTACAGGATCTTGCCCTTTCCGCGCTTCAGAATATCCTGGGCAATCAGCGCGGTGATCATGTCCATGGGAATCACGGCGCCCTTCTCGTCCACGAACCCGGCGCGGTCCGCATCGCCGTCGAAGGCGACGCCGAAATCGTATCCCCCGGAGAGCACGCGGGCCTGGAGGGCGCGCAGGGTCCCGGTCTTGAGGGGATTGGCCTCGTGATTCGGGAAGGTGCCGTCCAGGGTGTCGAACAGGGGATCCAGGGCGACCATGGGCTTGATGGCCGCGGCCTCGCATATTCCCATGGCATTGGCATAATCGGCGACCGCGCGGATTGGCTTGCGCATGGCGAACAGGGCGCCGACATGCCTGACGTATTCTTTTTCGATGTCAAACCTGGAAATTTTTCCGGGCACGGCCGCGGCGGCCGCGAAGCCGCCGGACAGGGCGATCTTCTCGATATCCTTTATACCCGTCTGGCCGCTGATGGGAATTGCGCGGTCGCGGCAGAGCTTGAACCCGTTCCATTCCCCCGGGTTATGCGACGCCGTGATCATGACGCCGGCGTCGGCGTTGAGGAAGTTGATCGCATTGTATGCCATCGGCGTGGAGCAGAGGCCGAGGTGGACCACGTCGGCGCCCTGGCGGGTTATGCCGCGGGCCAGCGCGGCGAACAGGGGGGCCGAGTGGGGCCTCATGTCCTGTCCGACAACAACCTTCCGGCACTTGAGAAAAGTGACAAACGCGCGGCCTATCGCCTCAGCCGTCGCTTCGTCCAGGTCCCGGCCGTAGACGCCGCGAATATCGTAGGCCTTGAATATCGAGCCCATTATAAATATCTCCCCCGGTTTTTATCTTGAACCGCGCGCGGCGCCGGACTAGACTGCGCGCTCATCGGCAATGTTCAGGGACAACGATCTTTCGTGCCTGTAGCTCAATTGGATAGAGCGTCGGCCTCCGAAGCCGAAGGCTGTGGGTTCGACCCCCGCCAGGCACACTCGCGCCGGCTCCCGCGTTCAGCCCTTCAAGTCGGTTTCGATCTTCGCCAGCAAATCGGCCTTTCGCAGCGCTCCCACGACCTGGGATTTCACGGCGCCCTTGTCGAAAAACAGCATGGTGGGAATGGAGCGCACCTGGAATTTTGCGGCAAGCTCCTGGCTTTCATCCACGTTCACCTTGCCGATCTTGATCCTGCCCGCCAATTCGCCGGACACCTCGTCCAGCACGGGGCCGAGCATCCGGCAGGGCCCGCACCATTCGGCCCAGAAATCAACCAGGACAGGCAAGGGCGACTTGATCACTTCCGCATCCCAGTTGGCTTCGTTCAGGTGCACCACGTTCGAATTTCCCATGACAGGTCTCCTTCAACGGTTGACATGCTCAATACGGGCCTGCAACGCATTCCAGATTTTCCGAAGGGCAACAGGCGTCCGCCCGGGCTCAGAGCCACGACGCGGGCATGGGCACGGACAGCTCAGGGCCAAACGCCTGCGACGACAGAATATATGTCAGCGCCCCGATGACAAGCAGGGCGGCAACGGCCAGGATCGGGAAAAGCGCGTTCATCTGCCCTTCAGCGTCATCGCCATCCATCCTGCGCTGTGCGCGGCGCCGCATTTCCGGAATCATCTGGCTGGGATCGAACTGGCCTTCGGCCTCCGCCGCCGCGCCCGAAGCTGCAGCCGCCTCTGCCTGGCTGGTCCGCTTGAGCCTGACGGTCTTGACCTGCGTTGCCGGCGCCGCGCCCGCAAGGGCATCCTGGGCCGGGACTTCGATGCGGGTGGTCTGGCTTTTCCGCGTCGGGGAAAGGATCGTGTCGGTCGTTTTCTTGATGACGTCGGTTGACTTCTTGTCCACCGCGCCGGGGCGAAGGACGGTCGCGACGGTCGCGGGTTTCTTGAGAAGAATTGTCTTGGGAACGCCAGCGTCCTTGTCCGCCACGCCGATCGGCT
>JAAZAB010000035.1 GCA_012514555.1 Lentisphaerota bacterium | reverse complement strand
GACAAAGCCAACAGCAGAAAAGGGTATCCCGCACAAAACCGCAAAGGTCACAAAGATTCCGCATCCAGAAGTCTTCGTGGCCTTCGCGGCTTTGTTTGGACATTCCGGCCGGGCGAGGGCCCCGTCAGAATTCCCAGCCGGCGCGGATGTGCGGTTTGACCAGCGCGTTGGCCGCGGCGTTGTTGGCGAACGCCTGCTTGCGGCTGTTCCACACCAGCTTGCCCGGCACCTGCTGCGCGATGCAGCCCACCAGCATGCCTTCCAGCATCGGCACCGAATGGTCCACATCCGAGAAGCATACGTCCTGCCCTTTGCAGGCCTCGACGAACTCGATGTACTGGCCGTTCTTGTTCGGCCGGAACTTGGCCGGGATCACATCCTCCCGTAGCGCCTCGTGCTTGGACATGGCCTTCATCTTGGCCTCGTCGTTGAAGGCGATGTAGCCGTCCCCGCCGTAATCGTTGGTGCTGCAGACCATGCCCTTGCTGCCGATGATCAGGCACCCGGTGTTCGGCACCTGGCCCAGCGTGGCGACCACCTTGGGCATGATGTCCGCCGACGGCTTGAGGTTACCGTCATACCAGTACAGGTTCACCCGCGGCTGGAAGCCGCGCGCGGCGTAAGTCAGCCGGACGATGCTCTTGTTGGGGTACGTCTCGTTGTTCTTGCCCTCGATCCGGATGCACTCGGCTTCTTCGACCGCGCCCAGGCGCAGGCCGCGGAACGGCAGGTTCATCGTGTGGCAGGCCATGTCGCCGAACGCGCCGGTGCCGAAATCGAAAAAGCCGCGCCACTTGAAGGTGTGGTACACGCCGGCCTTGAAGGGCCGGACCGGCGCGGTGCCGAGGAAGCAGTCCCAATCAAGCGTCGCCGGAACCGGATCCGACCCTTCGGGCCGGCCGATGCCCTGCGGCCACACCGGGCGGTTGGTCCACACGTGCACTTCGGTCACCTTACCCAGAATGCCGCTCTGGATCAGCTCGGCATTGCGGCGGAGCCCGTTGTTGGCGCTGCCCTGGTTGCCCATCTGCGTCACCACGCCGCAGGCCTTGGCGACCTGCTCGAAATACCGCGCCTCCCAGATCGTGCGCACCAGGGGCTTCTGCACGTAGACGTGGCAGCCCTGCTTCATCGCGCGGATCGCGGCCGGCGCGTGCGTGTGGTCCGGCGTCGAAACGGTCACGGCGTCCAGGTTTTTGCACTCGTCGAGCATCTTGCGGTAATCGCTGTAGCACTTGACCTGCGACGCGTCCTTGCCCGCCTTGGCGATTTCGGCCAGGGCCTTGTCGATCGGTCCGCGGTCCACGTCGCAGAGCGCCACGATGTTCTCGCCGTGCTGGAACATCGGCATCCAGTCGTTCCAGCCCTTGCCGCCCACGCCGACCACGCCGATGTTGAGCTTCTCGCCCGGCTTGCGGAATCTCGGCGCCGCCCCGCGCGAAACCTCCGGATACCGGACGGCCGTTCCGCAGGTCCCGCATCCGCCCGCAACCAGCGACGCCGCCGCCAGCGCCGACCCCCTGATGAAATCGCGACGATTGTACCGCATCATGTCTGTTCCCTTTTCCTGGTATAAGCATCTCCGCACGCCTGTTTAGAAGTTGGCCGGGGCCATCAGAGGCCCACAAGGCCAACTTATTAACAGGAACGGGGATGCGGTTTGGTTTCTTTTTGTTTCTTTTTCTTTACTGCGTTGTTGCCAAAAAGG
>JAAZAB010000345.1 GCA_012514555.1 Lentisphaerota bacterium | reverse complement strand
CTGCCTGAGCTCTTGTGCCGGCCCGGCGGGGTGGAACTGCCCAGGACGGCGGCGGACTGGGCGCCGGAACGGGAACGCCTTGTGAGACTGCTGCGCCGCGAGCTCTTCCCGAGGCCCGACATCGAGCCGCCGCGCCTGAATCTTGACCGCGTCCGCGAACACCGGGCGAACGGAGGAGGCGCGGCGCCATGGCGAATAGATTACCGCGGCGCGCTGGACAGGGTCGAAATCATGGTGCGCATGTTCCCGGCCCGGGCGCCCGGCAGCAGCGTTGTAGTGGCCTTGACAGGGCCCGGCGAAGCGCTTGTCGAAGCGCAGCGCCGGATTCAAGCGCTGGTTGCGGAGCACACCCTTGTTTTGGTCGAACCGCGCGGGCACGGACTAAGCGCGCCACACCCGGACTCGGAATGGAATCTGCTGCGCGCGGCCGCGCTGACGGGCATGATGCCCGTCAACCGGCTGCTGGAAGACCTGGCCGCGCTGCTGCCCGTCATCCTGTCCTGGGATGAGGTGCGGGACAGGCGCTTGTTCCTGGTCGGCAGGGGCGACGCCGGAGTTGCCTGCCTGTACCAGGCCGCGCTGGACACGCGGATCGCGGGCGTGATCGCCGACGCGATTCCCAACTCCCACCGCAACGGCGCCTACCTGCTGGGCATCCTGCGCCACCTCGATATTGACCATGTCGCCGGCCTGGCCGCGCCGAGGCCGATAGGATTGGTCAACCAGCAGGCGCCCTGCTCCAACTGGTCATCGAGGCTTTACCAGCGCCTGGGATGCCCGCAGCGCCTGGTCCGGGGAACGGACCTCAAAGGCGTTCTGGACAGGGTTCTGGGGGAAAAGGGATGAACCTGGAAAAAGCAATCGAATATCCAATATCCAACAAGGAACTCCCAATATCCATCGGATTCCTTGGACATTGGATATTCCGTGTTGACTGTTGGGCGCTTAGGTTCAGCAGGGGTGCAACCCGGCTTCTGTAGCGCGCCACGGCGTGGCGCGATTGGCCGCGCACGTTCGGCGGCCGAGGCCCATTCTTCGCCGAAGCGGCTTCGAAGGGCAAGCCGCCCGCTCTCCAGGCGGATGTTCAAGTCGGAAGGCGCTGGGTGTAGCAGCAGCGCCCTGGGAGCGCTGCCGTCCCGGCCGCCGGATACGGTTCAGCATGGAAAGAGCAGCAGAGTTGATTTGCCATAGCAGCAAGTTTCACATAAACCTCTTACAGCGAGCGGAGACAACCGCGAAGCAGTTCAACTGCTCCATATAGGTTGAACCCGGATTTTGCGGGCTGAAATCAACGAACACCTTGTTCCGGAACGGCATCAGCATCATCCGCAAAAAGCTCTTCGGCAACCTCCGCGGCACAATCGCCTGCTCGGGCACGGATGATGTAATCACGGTTCCCTCAAAGTTCAGGACGAATGCCAGGCCGAACGCCGCCTGGAAGCGCCATAATCCCCGAAAAACCAGCCCAGCAGCGCGGTGCTGATGATCAGGGCAGACTGCCACGTGGTTCTCAGGCGCCCGAAGAAACGGCCGCGCGTCTCCCCGGGAACATTATCGTTGATGAGCGGAAACCACCCGGCAAAGCCGAGCCAGCGGCACGTGTAGCAGGCCGTATTCTTCATGCTCTTGGCGCCGGGGGTCAATCCGGGCCGGAACGCCCAAGCGGGTCGTCGAGCCCAAGCTCCCGGAACGCCTCCCGCCGCTCCACGCAGGATGGGCAGGCGCCGCAGGGCAGGGCGTCGCCGCGGTAGCAGGTCCAGGTCTGGCCCGGGTCCAGGCCAAGCTCCAGGCCGAGCTTCAGCACTTCGCTCTTGCGCATATCCACGAAAGGCGCGCGCAATTCGACAGGATTGCGCCGGTTCAGGGCGAGCAGCGCGTTCATCCGTGCAACAAACTCCGCCGTGCAATCCCAATACCCGTAGCGGTCCTGCCGCTGCGCGCCGTAATACACACGGCGGCAATTATTCGCCTCAGCATAGGCTGCGGCAAGCGAGAGCAGAATCATGTTCCGGTTGGGCACATAGGTCGAAGGCTGGTCTTTTTCGTCATCCGCAATGTCCCGCAAATCCGGCACCGGCAGTGCGGAGCCGGTCAGCGCCGAAGCGCCGCCCGCCAACACGCCGTAGCCGGAGAGGTCAAGCACCCGGTGTTCCCGCACGGCCATAATCTCAGCCTGCCGCCTTGCGCAATCCAGCTCGCGATCATGTTTCTGGCCGTACCGCACGCTTAGCGCATACACCGGAGAGCAGGCTTCCCGCCTGAGGACGAACCGCAGCAGCGCGCTGGAATCAAGGCCGCCGCTCAACAATACGACCGCCGCCCGCATTTGAATTCTCCTTCGCGGCCTCAAACGCCGCGGCGATCCGGCGGCCAGATCAATTTGTGAAGCTGCATGTTCAGCCGCGCGTTCAGCCGGTCGGCCAGTATCCAGCCTGCCAGCTCGTCCGGCGCAAGGCGGCCGTGGGTCGGGCTGAACAAGACTGCCCGGCAGCGTTCCGCCAGCTTGTGCCGCAACGCAACATCCCTGGCCCATTCATAGTCGCCCCGGGATTCCACAACGAACTTGACCTCGTCATGCGGCCGCAGCCGTTCGACGTTGCACCAGTCAGTCGCCTCCGAACACCCGCTGCCCGGGCACTTGATGTCCATGATGGCGATCGCATCCGGGGGCAGCGTGGAAATATCCATCGTCCCGTTGGTTTCGATTAGAACGGTTCCCAGGGGCAGAAGCGCGCGGACCAGGCCGGGTGTTGCCGCCTGCAGAAGCGGCTCGCCGCCGGTAACCTCCGCGGTCCGAACGCCGGCCCGGCGGAACTCGTCCGCAAGCGCGTCAACCGTCATCCGGCGCCCCGGCGCCCGGGCGTAGGGCGTGTCGCAATAGCGGCAGCGCAGGTTGCACCCGGCAAGGCGGATGAAGAAGCACGGAACCCCGGCAAAAGTGGACTCGCCCTGGATCGAGAGAAAAGTCTCGCAAATCTCCAGCGTTTCGTTCATGCCCGGGCGCCGCTCCGGTAGGCGGCAGATGTGCCTTCGGTCTCGCTCACCCGCACGCATGCCACGCGCCGGCCCGGCCTGTCAAATGCGGCCGCAAGCGCCTCGAACAGCCGGCGCGCGATCTGCTCCGAGGTCGGATTGCGCTTCCGGAACTCGGGCAGCTCATTCAGGTCGCAGTGGTCCAGCCTGTCTATTGCCGCCTTGGCTGCCAGCTTGAGCTCCGAAAAATCCACCAGCATGCCCAGCTTGTCCAGCTTGCGGCCGCGGATCGTTATCTCAACGGCCCAGTTGTGCCCATGCTGCCTGGCGCAGGCGCCCTTGTGCCCGCGCAGGCGGTGCGCGGCCGAAAAATGCATCCTGACGGTCAGTTCAAACATACCATACTCTCCATAAAAACAGGCCCTGCGGCTGCGCGGTGGGCACAACCGCGGTTCGTTTTCGCGACGCCAGGAGCTCGTCGGCGAATTCAGGCGCCAGCTCCCCTTCCCCAACCCTGATCAGGAATCCCGCCAGGCTCCTCACCATTTTGTACAGAAAACCTTCGCCGCGCGCCGATATCGTGATTTCCGGCCCGCGCTTCGACACGCGCAGCTTGAACAGGTTCCTGACCGCGCTCTCAACCGGCCTCATCGCGTTGGCCGCGAACGACGAAAAGTCATGATGTCCTTCCAGCCTTGCCGCCGCGGCGCCCATGGCGGCCGCATCCAAGGGCCGCCGGACATGGGCCCTGTACAACCTGAGCACCGGCTGCATGACGGGCGCGTTCCAGATGAAATACCGGTATTCCTTTCCGGCCGCGCTCCGGCGCGCGTGGAAATCCGCGGGCGCCGGCAAAACGCGGAGCGCGCGGATATCCGGGTCCAGAATGGCGTTGATCCCGCGCAGCAATTCGTGGCAGGGCCTGCCAAGACCAAGGTCGAAATGCGCCACCTGTCCGCGGGCGTGCACGCCCGCGTCAGTCCGGCCGCTGCAGTGAACCTTTACGGTCTCGCCGGTGATCGTCCCCAGCGCCCGCTCCAGTTCGCCCTGGATTGTCCGGGCATTCGGCTGCACCTGCCATCCGCCGTAGGCGGTCCCGTCATATCCGACGTCGAGCCTATAACGGCCCATGATCCGCGTCCTCCCCGATCGAAGCGCCGGCCGCGAAGCCCAGCGAATCCAGGTAGCTTTGAAGAACCACCTGCGCGGACAGCTTGTCCAGGACCTGGCGCCGCCTGGCCCGCGACGAGTTCGCCGCCAAAAGAACCCGCTCCGCCTCGCGGCTGCTCAGCCGCTCGTCCCACAGCACTACGTCCAGGCCGCGCTCCTTCCGGAGCCGGTCGCAAAAGGCCGCGACCTTCTCCGCCTGCGGCCCGCGCGTGCCGTTCATGTTGAGCGGCAGGCCCAGGACCATCCGCCCGGCCCCGGTCTCGGCCAGCACCTTGAGCGCCGCCCCGAACGCCTGCGATTCGGATTCGATCGTGACGACCTTCAGGGGAGTGGCCAGAATCTGCGCCTCGTCGCTCAGGGCAAAGCCCAGCCTGCGCTCGCCGTAATCCATGCACAGGATGCGCATCAGAGCCACTCCCCGTATCGCCCTTTGCCGCGCAGCTTCTCCACCATCTTCCTGACGTCCTGGACATTGTCGCGCCGGCATATGAGAGTCACGGGCCCGGACCTGACCACCACCAGGTTTTCCACTCCGAGCAGGGCGGTCAGCCCTTCGCTGCTGACCACGATGTTGCCCCTTGCGTCCAGCGCCTCCGCGCACCCGACAATCACGTTATTGTCCGCGTCTTTCGGAAAATGATGCTCCAGCGCGGCCCAGGACCCTATGTCGTCCCAGTCGAAATCGCATTGGGCCATTACAATGTTGTCCGCCTTCTCCATGACGGCGTAGTCAATGGAAATCTTCTCGAGCCGGTCGTATTCAGCCCGCAGCGCGGCGTCAAAGCCCGGCGTTCCGGCCGCAAGCCGAAGCCTGTCGGCCAACCCGGCCAGTTCGGGCCGATGCCGGGCGAATGCGCGCCCGAGCGCGGCCAGGGACCAGATGAACATGCCGGAATTCCAGCTGTACCGGCCGGAGGACACATAGTGCCGGGCCGTTTCGGCGTCCGGTTTTTCGACAAAGCGGAGCGCCCTGAAAAACCGGGTTTTGCCCTCGAACGGAATGGCGCCGGCGCATTCGATATAGCCGAAGCCGGTGCTTGGAAAAGCCGGGGGAATCCCTATCGTCACCAGCCAGTCCCCCGACATGGCCATTCGAAAGGCGTCCTCGATCGCTCCGCGGAACCGTGCCTCGTCCCTGATGACGTGATCGGCAGTGAGCACGCAGAAGGCCGCGCCGGGCTCGCGCGCCGAAACCAGGGCTGCTCCGAGCGCCACGGCCGCGGCCGTGTCCCGCCCAAACGGCTCGCCCACCACGTTGCCCGCCGGAACGCCCGGCAGCGCGGCGCGCACCGCCTCGGCCAGGTCCGCGCCGGTCACAATGAACACGCGCTCCGGCGGAATGAGCGTTCCGAGGCGGCGCACGGCCTGCGAGACAAGCGGCTCGCCGCCAACAAGCGAGAGCAGCTGCTTGGGCTTGCGCTCCGTGCTCAGGGGCCAGAAGCGCTCGCCCTTGCCGCCGGCGAGTATCACTGCATATAACCGGTTCTTGTTCATGACAGTTCAATAATTATAGGTTTCGCTCTTGCGCATTCAGCGCCCAGACCCGCGCAAGGCCACGCAACGTCAGATGCGGATCCAGCGCGCAACCGTGCCTCCAGCCCGCCATCAGCGGCGCCGCATAGCCGCCTGTCACCACGCATGGCAGGCGCTTCGCGCCCAATTCCCGGCGCACCGCCTCACGCAGGTTTTCGATGGCGGCGCGGATCATCCAGCGCACGCCCAGGCCCATGGCTTCGCGCGTTGACCGGCCAAACGCGCGCCACGCGCCGGCGGCCGGGGCGAGTTCCCCATCCCCGAGCGCGGGCAGCAGCGCGGTGCGCCCGGCCATGGCATCCGCCATCAGCCTCAAGCCCGGCATGATAAGGCCTCCGACAAACGCGCCGTTCTTGTCAACAACATCAAACGTCACCGCCGTGCCAATGTCAACGGCCAGCACCGGCGCGCCATAAGCGGCCATGGCCGCGCTGGCGTTGAGCAGCCGGTCCACTCCAAGGGTTTCCGGCGCCGGGTAATCCAGGCGCATCCCGAAATCAAGCCGGCAGTCGACCGCCAGCGGCGACAAGTCCGCGGCCCTGCGCATCGCCCGCGCCCAGCGCGGAACCGCCGGCGGCGCCACGGAACCAAGCACCGCTCCGCGGGGCTTTCGGCGCCCCAGAAGGCCCCTTATGGCGCGATCGAGCGTGGCCGGATTCGTTTCGGAAGTCGGAACCCGCCTTTCCGCCTTCAACGTTTTGCCCAAGAACAGGCCGAGCGAAACGCTGGTGTTGCCTATATCCGCGGCCAGCACCAGCGGCAGGCGCTTCGCCGTATTCGCGCCTTGGCCTGTCCGCCTTTGAATCATCGGGACCTCATGGCTTCAAACCGGAGGCTTCAAGAAACGTAGTGTAAGCCAGCTGATCCCATTCGGGCCGCACTCCGATGGCCTTCAGGTCCGGGTAATCCTTCACGATCAGAAAGCCCCGGAAAATGTCCACCATTCTACGGGCCTCGGTAACAATGAAGTCTTTCCGGCCGGTGGGCAATATCTTCTGGATGTCAAGGGGCGAATACAGCGCCACCTTCCTCTCCTTGAACTTCTCCGCAAGCCTGGGCATGTCATAAGCGGCCGGCTGGTCGAACTGGAAACAGTCTATTCCGGAATCGACCAGGTCGTCTATCAAGGCCCAGTTGTATCCGCAGGAATGCATGAACACCTTCATCCCGCACTCGTGCGCCGCGCCGGTGAGGCGCAGGTAGTGCGGCTTGAACACGTCGCGCCACATGTCCGGCCCGATCAGGACCCTGTCCTGGACGCCAAGGTCCTCGCAGAAAATCACGCCCTCCGCGCCCGCCTTGCCAATCAGCCTGATTGTCCGCTCCAGCAACCCGGTCACCTTCGCATGCAGGCAATCGATTTCCTCGCGGTACTCGATCAAATCCATGAAGTAGATTTCCATCTTCCGCAGGTACCTGCTTGAGGCAAAGACCCACCCGGGCAGCCAGGCCATCTTGAAGCGGTCGGTGGGCTGCGCAAAATGGGCGGCCATCTCCTCGTATCGCTTCGGATTGTCGAAATCAGGCATGCGCAGGCCGTCGAGTTTTCGCCAGTCGTCTAGCGCAGGCTTGAAAACCTCGCCGCCCGTGCTGCCGTTCACCATACGCCGCCAGATGTTGCCCCACTCGTCGTCGTAATACTCGACCTCGCCTTCCACCCACCGGCGGTGCCGGTAAATGTCCGATCCGGACAGGCCCGAGCCCGTGAAATCGTTGAGCCGGCCGCCCGTGTAATCAAAGCCGGGTCGCTCCGGGCTCTGATGATCAAGGTTTGCCAGGATGATCTCTCGCGGTGTCATTGAACCCCCCAATTCGTCCAACCTCGCCGGGTGTGCCATGTTGTGTATTGTGGGCGCATTATGCACACATGCGAGCCCGCCCTGTCAACCTAGAATATCCAATATCCAACAAGGAACTCCCAATATTCATTGGACTCCTTGGACATTGGATATTCCTTGTTGGTTATTGGATATTCTGTTGATGTCTTTCTCTGAAAACAGCGCCTTTCCGTGGAAAATGCGCGCCGCCTGGCCCGCGCACACCGGCGCCCGCGCCGGCGCACAAGCCTATTCCGCGGACCCGCGCCCGGGCGAGGCCCTGATTTCAAGGCTGACCGGCAGTGTGGCCATGCGCCTGTATGCCGGGAGCTGCGTGCTCATCGCCAGGCGGCTCATCTCGCGGAGCGGATCATAGAGGCCCAGCCCTATTTCATACGTTCCGGCCGGGACATTGGCTGGAATGCACACGTCGCGATCCTCGACATAGATCATTGGAAACGGCTGAAAATTCGTATCGTGGTTTTCCAGCAGGACATGGTCGTCCTGGAAAACAACCTTGCCGTTCAGGCGGAAATGCACGAAAACCGACTTGGAATTTCTCGGATAGTCAGCCGGGCAATGGAAGAAATACCGGACATTGAACACCGCCCCCGGATGCAGCGGCCCGGCGGCCATGGAAATGCCCGCCAGTTCTACGCCGTTCGCAAACCGGATGGCACAAGGCGTGTCGGGAGTCCATAGCCGGTCGGCTTTCGCCTCCCATTGCCTCGCCTCGGAAAGGCGCCCGGAGTCTTTCAGCCGCCCGGCCAGCCAGGACATTACCGGCTGCCAGTGCGGGCAGAAGGCCAGAACCTCCTCCGCATCCGCGATCGCCATGTCGATGTCTCCGGACCCGGCAAAATCAGACTGGGCGCGCTGAAACAGGGTCCAGGCCCACAGCCAATCCCGGCACGTATAGCAGGCATATCCCGACCAGTAAAGGCCATGGTCAAGGCTGTACACGGCATCCCACTGGCCGGGCCCGAAATGGAAAAGGACCCACGGCCCGATCGGCAGCCCAATCATCTTAACCCGGCGCCGTGCGAGCGCGCGGCGCGTTAAATCCGCATCTTCAGCCCGGACCAGGATACCGGCCGACTCCGACAGGCAAATGCTGTTTGAGGGGGGCTTGTGTGAATCGATTTTGGGCTCCGTTTCCGCCAATGCGATTTCCATTGCGCCGCCAAGCGCGTCTCGCACCTTGGCCGCTACCCAGCGCGAACAGTAAAGCCGTCCGATCCGCGCGGCCTTCAAGCCTTCCAGCAGGCCGGGGAGAGCTTCGGATTCCGGGATTGACGCCGGGCAGGGTTCCTGCATGTCAAGTTCCGCGAACTGCCAGATCGCGCGCGGATCGGTTTTCGTGAAACTGATGCGCACTTCGGAAAGAAGCGCCGGGTCGAACCTGCATTCGAGCCTCCGGAACCGGCCGCCCCAGAACGGCCTGGGCCCGCTCCAGTAGAATTTCGGAACGATCACTTCATTCTTCATGATCGCCCAATCCGCGCCTGCATTCGCGCGGCCTTCAACCCGCATTCTGGTTGGATACACATGGTTACGGCTTAACAGGCGAAACCCGGAAACACGCGTTGGATCGCGGAAAGTTATTGTGAAATACTCTTCAGGCGGCGGCCTGGCCGCGAACGGGCGTTCGACAAACGTGTCAACAGAGCCATCCGTGAGCCGGTCAAGGACGTCTTCGCCGCCGGGCTCAATCATCGCCGCAATGCGGTCGCGCGCGATCGGGCGTTCTGCCATCGCGGGCGGGCGGAAGCCGGAAACAACGCTGTCGCACCGGGCCGTGCCGCCCGAGCAAAAGAGAAATTCGCGGACATACCCGTAATTGCCCGCAACAGCCGGAGAGTCAGTACGCTCGGCGCGCTCGAAGCTGGGCGCATAGCGCTCGCCTTCCAGCGGGCTGAAGCACACGGCCTCGCGCGACATGAAATTGAGCCAGTAATCCGAAAACCCGCGGTACACCACATCGTGCCCTGCCGCGCGCACCTCCTCAATAAGAGCCGCAAGCTCTTTCCGGCGTGCGCGCTGGGATTCCGACTTGTCAAGCGCTTGCCCCAAAGCTCCGGCCTGGCAGACAACAAGGGCAAGAAGGGGAATCGCCGCCGCCCAGCGGACCCGCTCAAAGAGCCAAACCGTTCCCGCGCCCAGCAGCACCGCAAGCGCGGGCACGAGGGGCGCGAGGTAGCGCGGGGTCCGAAGCCGCGCAAAATTCGAGTCGCAGAACAGGAAAAGCAAAAACAATATGAACAGCGCCGCCGCAATGAGCGAAAGCGCCGCACGCCTGTCTCCGCGCCGGAGCGACCGGAACAGGAACAGCAAGCCCGAAAGCAGCAACAGGCCCAGCAGGATCAGGACCAGGGCGGCCCACCAGTCTGAAACATTGTCCAGCCCCATCAGGAGCAGGAAGCGTTCAGGCATCCGCTTCAAAAGATTGTCCAGAAAAGGCGCTTTCTGCACGCCGCCGGCAAGATAAGCGAAGCTCGCCCAATCATGGCGGATGTTCCATATCCAGAAAGGCGCGCCGCCGGCAAAGAAAGCCAGCCCGGCAAGAAATACGCGCCATGCCGCCAGGCGCCGGCGCATGACGCACAGGAATAGAAGCCCTGCCGTTCCGATGGCCGCGGCTTCGAGCGCACTGGTCCACCACCCCGCCCCCGCAGCCAGGCCCAAACCCGTGAACAGTCTCCAGTTGGCGCGCTCGCGCCTGGTCTCGACGGAAAGGATACGGGCGCTCAACCACAACACCAGCGTGCCGGCAAGGATGATCACCGCGTAGCCGCCGCGCGGCACCACGAGGTATGGAAAATAGCCGGCCGGCCCGAGGGCGAGAAAAACCAGGGCCGCCAGGCCAGCCCAGCGCCCGGCCGCATCCCGCGCCCACAGGTACGCCACCGGCAGCACGCACAGGCCGATCAGCGCCGTGCCCGCGCAAAGCGCAAGCTCGGACGCGCCGAAGATTATAAATAGCGCCGCGCTGACGGCCGGCTCCAGGCTGCCCATGTAAGGCTGACCGTAAAAGAAAACCGGGAATCCCACACCTTCCGCCATGTGCTTGGCCATTAGCGCTACAACGCCCGCATCGGGGTCCAGCATGAACCGGGTGTTCCAGACAAGGAAGACACGGACGCACGCGCAAACCGCGCAAACCACGATCAAAAGCCGGCGATGCAGCACGTCGGATTTTTCCATCACAGGCGGCTCCGGAACCGGATCACGCACTTCCTGGCGCCGCCCGGCTCTATCCCTATGAACCTGATTCCCTCTTCCGCGTCAACGGGGTACAGCCTGACCGGCGGGTCGGCCGCGAGCCGGTCGTCCCAGCGGTATTTCAAGACCACTTCGCCGGCCGGGTCATCCCATTCGGCTTCGATGCGGTTGAAGTCCGCCCGCACCCGGCCGCGCCCCTTCAGAAACATGTCCGGCGAACGCTTTGCCGAAAAAAAGGTGATCCGGTCGAAGGTCGCCTCCTCGTGAAACCGGTCCGGCATCCCGCGCAGGTAATCCTTGCGCGCATCCAGCCTGGTGGCCAGGTGCGTGACATTGTGCAGTTCCACGAACGCCCAGAACTTGTCGTCCGTAGCCCGGAACTGCCGCGGCGGATAGTCGTACTCCACGAACTTCGGCGGAAAATGATAGTAGTCGCACGCCATCATTTCGCGGCCGGTGAGCATTGGCAGCGGCGCCACATGCCCGCCCCCGGCGGCATGAACCATGCTTCCGCAGAACATGAGCCTGCCTCCGGCCGGCACGGATTCCCTGATCCACTCCACCATGTGTTCCATCGATTCGGACGGGACCGTGTAACGGGCATGCCCTCGATTGCCATACAGCCTGGCCACGGTCCATGCGCTCATGACCAGAAGGGCCAGCACGGCGGCGCGAAACACGGCAAAGCGCGGCTCGCGGCTCCGCAAGATGCGCTCAATGGCAAGCGACGCCGGCATGACGGCGGCAAAGAAAAGCGGGATCGCCATGCGCCCAAGCTGCATGTTCGGCTTGTACACGGGGCCCCATCCGGCAAGCGCCGCAAGGGCCAGGATCAGCGGCAAATACCAGTTGCGGATTGACCGGAAAGGCGTCACCAGCAGACCCGACAGGCCGAGGAATATGAGAAGCGTGTTCCCCTCCTGTACGTGGGAGCTGAGCATTTGCCAGCCGCCGGTAATGAACAGACGGACCCGGTCCCAGGTCAACGGCGGGCTCTCCGCAACTGCCTGCCCGGCGCCCGCAGCCGTCTTCTTCAGAACGTGCGCAAAGACATCGCCGCCTTCAAACAGGAGGACCAGCCACGACTTGAGAAATAGCAGTACGACAACGGCGCCGCAGGCCGCCAGGAACCCTATCTTGCGCCATGTCCAGCGCCGTACATGGAGCAGCGCGGCCAGGGCCACGCCGCCGGCCATCATAACGCCCGGAGGCCACGAGAGAAGCCCGCACGCCGACAGAACCAGGGCAGCGCCCAGCCAGAGCTCGCGCTTTCCGAGGCGAAGGACACGGAATACGCAGGCGGAAAAAGGCAGAATGAACGCGGACGAAAAAACCGCGCCGATGGTCCCATAGTGGAGCATCCAGAGGAAGAAATGGCGGCTGACCCCCAGCGCCAGGACGCCGGCAGCCCATGACGCCGCCCGCCCGCCGCCCGCGATCCTCACCGAACATGCCGCAACCAGGGGCACGACGAGGATGAACATGACAGCCACGGCCGGAGTGTAGACCGCATCCGCAGAGCCCCACCTCCAGAGCGGCAGGAAGAGAAGGCCCGGCGCGAGAATGCCGGACGTCACGCCAACGCTGTCCACGACGCCCGCGTTCCAGTGCGGCATGTAATTCACCCAGCTTGGAAATGTCCGCCCGAACGCGTAAAGGCGGAAAAGGAACGAAGGGTGATCGTCGCGGCACAAGGCCTTGCCGGCCGTGACATCGAAAAGCATCGCTGCACTGACGATCATGGCGGCAAGCAGGATCAGCCCGGTCCATATCCAGGGCCGCCGGATTCCGCGAAGCAGGAACGGGGTGAAAAGCGCGGTCAGCAGCGCAAACTGCGTCATTCCTGACGACACCAGCACCCACGGATCCCGGCTGTTCGGCGCCCAGCCCAGGAAGAAAAACCAGGAATGGCAGACGTGGCTGGAAAACAGGGAGAGCGCCATGGCCGCGCTCAATATGAGCAAAGGCGAGAGGCCGGGCCGGTCCGGCCGCAGGCCCGGCATATCCCGTCGCGCCGCCAGATATCGCTCAACCATCGCCAGCGTGGGCGCCAGCCACAACAACTGCGCCAGCCATTCCAGCCGGAGCAGCTTGCCGCTTGTGTGCAGCATCGCCAGCGTGCCGGCGCCGAGCAAAACGGCCAGGCCCGCGAGCGCCCATCTGCGCCGCGCGCGCCGGACAGTCCCGCGCTGCGCGGCAGATGTCGGTTCACATTCCATTGCCCCGCGAATCATACAGCGGCTCAAGGCGGGTTCAAGCCCCATGTTCACATCCCGGCGCCGGCTTGGGGAATACGGATCACAATGCGCGCGCCGCCGCGCGGCCCGGCTTCCGCGCCGATCGTTCCCCCGCACCGCTCCACCGCCGACCGGGCCAGGGCCAGTCCAAGCCCGGTTCCCCCAACGCGCCGCGAAAAGAAAAAGTCGAACACCCGCGTCCGGTCTCCGCGCGGTATGCCCGGCCCCTCGTCCAGTATCTCCAGCCGGACCCATCCGTCCTCGATTCCGGCGCAAATGGTGACGCAGCCGCCTTTCGGCGAGTAGTGTTCCGCGTTGTGCAGCACGTTCAGCACCGCGCGCTTCAACTCGCCCGCCCGGCCTTCGACCATCAGCGGGCCGGCGCCAAGCTCCATCGCAAGGCGCAAGCCTGCGCGCTCCATGCGTTCGCGGACCAAATCAAGGCAATCGCGAACGCACGCGGCCAAGTCCACAGTCTCCCGCACCCGCTCCCCGGGCCGCGCAAGCACAAGAAACTCGCGAAACAGGGCATCCACGCGGCCCATGGCCTGATGGATGCGCCGGGCCAGCCCGGCGGCCCGCTCCAAATCGCATTCCCCGCGGCGCTCCAGCATTTTTTGCAGGAGCTGCACGTCGAGGTTCATGGCTGAAAGCGGGTTCCGGAAGTCGTGCAGGATGCCCCCGGCCATTGCCCCGGCAAACGCCAGGTGCTCCTCCTGCCGCCGCCGCGCTTCCCGCCGGCGCTCGCGCCGGATCAGGAGGATCATCAATGCCAGGGAAACCGCAAAAGTGCCGGCAAAAATCCAAAGCGAAACGCGCATCACGGACGTTATCGCCTCCGCCATCGCCGCGGGCCCTTGGTCCATCGCGTCCCTTCGCAGCGCCACCTCGACCTCCCGTTCCGACCCGCTCCCGGATCGGACAACCTCGGTGAAAGTGACGACGGGCACGATCTCCCCGCCGACGCGCAGATTCTCACGCCTTATCCTGACGCCCGGCGCTTCGGCGTCCGCGGCCGCATCAGCCGCCGGGGCCCCATGCGCATGAAACAGCACAACGTCGCGCTCCCGCACCGTGGCATAAACGAATCCGCGTTCCAGCATCCGGACGGACTCCACCAGGCGCGCGAACTGGCCCCAGTCGGCGCGGGATATGTCGCCATCCTCCAGCACCGGCTGCCGCGCAAGGTGCCGCGCCAGCGCCCGGCCATGCTCGAGAGCGGAAACCGACGCGATGGACCGGGTGGCCCGCCCGCGGGCGCGCACGATCATCCAGAGATTCAGGGCGGCAATCGCCATGGGCAGCAGCAGCAGGACGGCCGCCACAAGAGAAGGCGGAACATGTGAAAGCTTTCGCCGCATCCCATTCCACCTCATGGCCCGCGCGGCCGCTTGCCGCAGGGCATCTCCGTCAAAAATAACGCGCTGAAAACCGCGCCCCCGCGAGGCAAAACACGGGGCGAACCAAACGCCCTGCGCGCGCGTTTATGAAGAAGAGCGTAACCGCATATTACGGCGGCGTCAAGGAGGGTTTATCCGGAGCGAAGCAACGCATGGCCCGGGAAAAGCCGCAGGCGTCATCCCTCGCGGTTTTGCACGGCGTATTTTTCTTGATAGCACCGCGGACGGCATGCTATATTTATCTGTATATTTTTTATAGAAATTTAACAGAAAGGCATCCGCATGAACGCAACCTCACATCGTGGCCGCCGTTTCGCTCTGTTCGCAATCCTCATGTCCGCGGCGTCAGGCTGGCTCGGAGCGCAGGCGGCCAACTACGGACTGACCATCGGCATCAACAAGTACGACCCGAACTACGGCGCGGGGGACCTCGCAGCCTGCATCAATGACGCGACGGGCATCCGGAACAGCCTTCTCCTGGACTCCAGCCGGTGGCAGGCTGGAACGCTTTCGCTCGTGACCGACTCCCTGGCCACCAAATCCAACGTGCGCGCCCTACTCCAACAGCTGGCGGCGACCGCCGTTTCCGGCGACGTCGTGCTCTACAACCAATCCAGCCACGGCGGCCAGTACTCCGGCACATCAACTTTTCTCTGCATGCACGACGCCGACTTCGCGGACACTGAAATAGCGGCCGACCTCTCGCTGTTCAGGGACGGTGTCACGATCATAATGATCATAGACGCATGCCATTCCGGGGGCCTGTTCAAGGACGCCAGCGGCAGCCCGACATGGCCTTTGGCCGAAAGCGTAATGCGCCATTACGACGAGATCCAGAGGGCAAAAGGCAAGCCGCGCGCTCCGAGCATCGGATGGATGACCGCCTGCGACTACAACCAGCTGAGCTATGAGATCTCGAAGAATGCCATTTTTTCGGGACATCTCATCCAGGGCTTTACGAACGCCGGCACGAACGCGGACGGAAACGTGACGTTCGGAGCGCTCTTCGATTATGCCTACCCCCGCACCATCGCGGATGAGCCGACTCAGGTCCCGCAGCTCTTGAACCGCGCGCTGCTGGACGCCACCGTGGCCAAGGGCACAACCGTTCCTGTAGCACACACGAACACCCTGAGCGCGTATGTCAACGCCTACTACGGAAAGCTTTACACCACTTACGCTTACTGCTACTACGTCAACAGCGACACCTACGGCTACCTGGCCGCCGCTTACAGTTTTGCCGACTACGCCTGCCTCTACGCCTATTACGCATACCTGTACGATGCGACATACGGCACCGACTGCGGTTT
>JAAZAB010000034.1 GCA_012514555.1 Lentisphaerota bacterium | reverse complement strand
CTCCATTCCAGTTTTCCTGATTTCCAAATAGTCTCCTGTATTTTGGAAAAGGTGTAAAATAAGGAAATCAGGAACATCAGGAAAAGAGAGGAGACAGGGGCCTTTTCCTTCCTGATTTCCAAATTATATCCTGCCTGCGTGAATAGGGGTTGAACGGAACATCCAATATCCGAGGAATCCGATTAACATTGGAAGTTCCTTGTTGGATATTGGATATTCTAGGTTCAATCTCCCATGCCCAAGGGCAATTGACCTTCCTTCTTCTTTCGATCCCGATGGCGATTTCGATATCGATGCCCCAACAAGCGATTGACGCTTTGCTCCGGATGCGCGACAATTCCTGCATGCGAAAACGGTCTTCATTCTTCCGCCTTGTCCGGCGCATGGCAGTTCTGCTTGCGCTGGCGGCCTCAGCGCTCATAGCTGCCCGGCTGGCCATGCCCGGCCTGCTTCGCCTGGCCGCGAACCATTTTCTGCCCGGCGTCCTGCGCGCTCCGTTTTCGCTGGAGGGGCTTGGCTTTGAACTGTTTGCCGGGCGCGTGGAACTCGTGGGGCTGCGCGTTGGGCAGCCGCCCGGATTCGGGCCGGGCTGGGCCATTGCGGCGGACCGGGCCTGCTTCGAAGTTGATCTGGAATCGCTCCGGCGCCCGCCCATCCGGGTCCGGAGCGTTGCGCTTGACGGCGGCGGCTTTCGGCTGGCTGCCGGGCCGGGCGGCCGCTTCAACACTTCCGTGCTGTTTGGCGGGGCCGATGCGGAAGGCGCCGGCGATGCTGATACGAATGCGGCCGTGTTTCCCGCGATTGTCATAGAGCGCGCGACACTGACCAACGGCTTCTTCGCCTATGCCGATTATTCCGATCCCGCCCGGCCGTCCGAGGCGCGCTCCGGCGGGATTTCCGGCGTCGTGACCAACCTTGTGATTGCGCCGGAATCCGAACGCGGGCAATGGGGCCGGGGCCTGGTGCGTCTTGCCGGGCGCCTGGCTCAGGCGCCGCGGCCCGGCGCGCATGTTGAAGCGGAATGCGAGGTAGAGGCTTTTGGCGATTACATTCCCCGGATCAAAGGCGCGATTCATGCCGCGGGCCTGGATTTGGGGGCGCTGGAGGGCGTGTTCGGGCTCGATCTCACGGAAGGAATCCGGGACGACCCTGTGACTTTCCATGCGGATGTGGAGCTGTCGCCTGAAGCGATCCAGGGCTCCGCGAGCCTCGATGCGGGCGGGGGAATGGCGCCCGGGTCCGTGGGGCTGGCGCGCTGGGAGTGGGACGCCGGCGCGGCCCTGGTCCGCGACCTGCGGGTCATGCAGCCCGAAGACTACGGCGGCGGCATGATGGTGACGGCCTCGGAAATCCGGGTGCAAATGTGCATGACCAATGACGGCGGCGCCTGGACGCGGGTCGAGGAGCTTCTTGTGAACGGCCTGGAAGCGTCGCTGCTGGTTGACGCGGACGGCAGACTCAACGCGGCCGCCCTGTTCACCGGGCGCTCGGGCGCGGACCCGGCGTCCGCGCCGGCGCAGCCGGAGGAGGGCGGATTTCTTTTCGGGCTCGTGGCGCTCAGCAATGTTGCCGTCACGCTGCGCGCCATGGACGACGCCGCCGGGCCGCCGGACATGCGCTTCGATTCCGTATCGCTTGACTGCACCAACATCGCGTTTGGCGCCGGGCCCCGCCCGCCGGGCTTCGGCGGCGGCGCCTTTTCTATGAATGTCGGCATTGCGGACTTCCAGCCCATGCCGGTCATGGCCCGGCTGGATTCGGGCGCAGGACAGGCGCCCGGCCCGCTCCTGCGGGTCAGCGTCGAGGTTCCGCGCCTGGACATGTCCGCGATGGAGCCATGGGCGCCGGTTGGCTTCCTTGAGGCGATTTCGGGGACCGAGGCCGGGCTGAGCGCGCATGGCAGTATGGATCGAAACGGCATTAACGCCGGGGCTGTCGTACGAAATGCGGCGGGCGAGCCGGTGCTTGTGGCGGAACGGCTGCGGTGCGGCTGGGGCTTCGATGCTTTCGACGCCGGGCCGGTGCGCGTCCGGCAGCCGATCGGATGCGGGACCGGGTGGATGCTCAACGCGGGGTCGGCGGAAATGCGCCTGAAGCGCGCCGGTGCGCCGGGCGGGCCTGCGCGCATTTCGCTGCTGAGGATTGAAGATGCGGAGGCCACGCTGCTGTTGATGGAAGACGGCTCGCTGAGCGTGGAGTCCCTGGCGGTTCCCGGGCCGGGTTGCGACCAGGCGTCTGCGCCGCCTGGCGCGGAGCCGGAATCATCGGCCGGGCTGCTGTTCGACGAAGTCGAGCTGCGGGATGCGGCGCTGAACATCCGGAATGCCGGTGGGGGCGGCCTGGATTTGCGCGTTGAACGGGTGGGCGCCCAGGCTTCCGGGCTGATGATCGGCGCGAAGGCCCGGGCCTTGCCCTGCCGGATTCGGGCCGGGGGCGTGTTGCGCCAGCCGGGGCGGGCGCCCGCCCCGTTCCAGGTCGAGGCCGGAATGGGCCCGGTGGCGGGCGGATTCCCGCCGGTTGAGGCCGGGCTGCTGGTTCGCGATTTCGAGCCGGCCTCGTTCCTGTCCGAATCGCGCGCGAACGCGCTGCCGCCCCTGTTCCGCGAGCCGCTTTCAATTGAAGGCCGGGCTGCGCTTGGCGCTACTGTTGTTGACGGAGCGTTCTCCGTTAAAACCGAGGCCGGCAGCGCGCTGATTTCGCTCGACCGAATCCTGCTGGACTGGAGCAGGGGCGACATGCTCATCGAAAACCTGCGCATGGCGCACGCGCAATCCTTCGGGAGCGAACTGTTGCTCTTTGTGCCCGAAGCGCGGGTGCGCGTGGAGTCCGGCTCCCTGTTCGAGCCGCCGGCGGTGGTGGAATATGCGGTGGCGCGCGGCGCGGACGTCCGGCTGATCCGGGGCGCGCGCGGGCTTTTTAACCTGGAGGGCTGGATGCCGGACGCTGCGCCCGGGCCTGATGCGGCGCCGCCGCCGCGCGCGGCCGCCCCGGCGCCGGTGGCGATCCGCCGCCTTGAACTGGAGAGCGGGGCATTCACGTACGCGGACTATTCCGATGGCCGGAACCCGATCATCCTGCGCCTGTCCGGCCTCGGCGCCATTGCCACAAACGTCATCCTTGCCGATATCCCGGGCGGGGAGGTTGCCGGGCCTGGCGGCTTGGCGTTGCATGCGCGCCTGGAGCAGAGGCCGCATCCGGACGCGCTCTTCGGGCTGAGGGCGCGGTTCGGCGCGCTGGGCGGGGGCATTCCGCGCGCGGATGCGGAGGCCGTCCTGGCGGGCTTGTACGTGAACGCCCTTGTTGGCGCCGCCCGGGAATCAATCCCGGATGTTTTCTGGGGCGCGCCAGTCACCCTGGAATGCGCCGCCGAGAGCGCCGCGGATTCCATCGGAATCAGCCTGCGCGCGGGCACGGGCGGGGGCCGGGAAATTGCGGACTTGGAACGCCTGGAGCTGGAATTGGACGGCGGTGGGCCGACCGGGCGCCTGCGGCTGAGAAACCTGCGCGTGTTTCAGCCGGAAGGCTTTGGCGTGGGCCTCCTGCTTTCAGTGGCCGGCGCCGAAGCGTTCTGCGCGCCGGCTTCCATCTCCAGTCCGCCGCTCGATATCCGGTACGCCCGTGTCGAGCGCCCGGAACTGAATGTTGTCATCCGCAGCAATGGCGTGGCCAACACTGGCGCGTTTTTTCCCGGGCCGGGTAGCGGCGGCGATGCCGGCCGTCCCGCCGCGCAGGCCGGCGGTGCGCTGCCCGTCCTGCTGCGCGAGCTCAGCGTGTCCGGGGCTTCGCTTCGGCTGCGCGACGACACGCCCCGCGTCGCGCCGCTCGACCTGGAGTTCGCGGACATCATTATCGAAGCGACGAACCTCATGGCGAATGCGTCGCGGCTGGACGAAGCCGCGCCCGGCGCCCTGCGGGCCACGGCCAGCCTCCGCCAGCCCGGCCGGCGCGACGCCCTTCTCGGCGCCTGCGCGCGCACCGCCCCGCTCGTCAGGATGCGCCCGGCCTTCAACGCTTCGGCGCGTGTTGGATGCCTGGAGCTGAAGACCATCCAGGCGCTTCTGCCTTCCGGCGCCGCGCTTCTCGTCGGCGGCGACGCGCTCGATATTTCGGCCGACCTGCGCGTTGCGCCGGACGCGTTGGAAGGCCGGATCGGCTCGGAAATAATCGGCGGCAATTCGCTGCCTCTGCTCAGGATCGGCGGCACGCCTTCCGCGCCGGAAATGGATCGCTCGCACATCCTTTTCAGCATCGGCGCGCGGCTCGGCGGCCAGGTCGGCGGCGCGTTAAAGAACACGTTCCGCCTCGGGACCGGCTTGGGCCAGACCGCCCATGACACGACGTCCGAACTGAGCCACGGCGCCGGGAACATCGTCCGGAATATCGGCTACGGCTTGCGGGACACCGTTCGCGGCGCGGCCGGCGCGGACGCCGGGGGCGTGGCGAGCGGGCTGGTTGCCGCGACGGCCGGAACGATCTCAACGACGTTTTCAGCGGCGCGCAAGGCCGGCGAGCGCATTGTCGACGGCGCCCTGGGCGCCGCGGCGGTCAATCAGCGCGCGGCCGACCAGTGGCGGAACGAAACGCCGGCGCGCTGGGCCCGGAAGTGGGAGGAAGCCCTGAGCCTTGTCGAGTCCGCCCCGCTGCCGGGCGAAAGGTGATGGAATCCAGCTTTCGCTTGCACTGCCGCGGGATATTCGGTTATATAAGCGGCGTTGGTAATGGGAGCAGCATCGGAGAAAGGCATGAGTCTGTTTCGGCGTCGAAAGAAATCCGCAAGGCCCGCGCAGGGCCGCCGTCCGGCGGATTTCAAAAGCATGGTGCTAAGGGTCAGCTCCGGCGGATCAGGCCGCCGGGTTTCCAAGCCCCGCCTCGTGCTCACCTGGGTGTTTCTGGCCGCGCTGGTTGCAGGCCTCGGGTACCTGTCGGTTCTCGGCATGCGCTTCGTGGGACATGCCCTTTTCGACGAGAACGAACTGTTCAGTGTTGCCTCGTTCGACATCAAGACCAGCGGGGACGTCATCAGACCGGACCTGGTGATGGAATACGCCGGGCTGAACGAATGCTCGAACATCTTCGGAATAAGCATCCGGGATCGCCGGGAAAAGTTCCTTCAGCTCGTACCCCGGGCGCAGGAGGTTGAATTTTCGCGCAGGCTTCCGGGCACGCTCGAGCTGCGCGTCATGGAGCGCGTGCCTATCGCGCGCATAGCAATGAAGGGCTACTTTCTATCGGTGGACAGGGACGGCCGCGTGCTCGGCCCGACGACGGCCTCGCGCCTGCCCGTGATAGTGGGGCACGGAATGCCGGGCTTGCGACCGGGCCTGGACCTCAAGGACACGCGGGTCATGGAGGCGATCGAAGTCCTGATCGTCTGCGACACCAGCCCCGTGGGCCGAAGCTTCCGCATCTCCCAGCTCGACGTGAAGGAAAAGGGCGAGGTCGGGCTCAAGCTGGCGGAAGGCGAGATGGTCAGGCTGGCCTGGGACGGAATGGCCGACCGCAATCCCGTTTCCCGCGCCGGCCTGGAGGAAAAACTCGGCAAGGTGGTCTTGTGCCTCCAGGCTTCGGCTTCCCGGGGCAAGCGCATAGCCAGGCTTGACATGCGCCTTGACCGCAACATACCCGCGCAGGAATACTGAGCGCTCCTGACATGACCGACGAACCCATAGTTGCCATCGAGATAGGGACAAGCAAGGTGTGCGCGATGGTGGGCGAAGCCCACCGCGACGACAGCATCATGATCACCGGCGTTGGGAGCTGCGAATCCTTCGGCGTGCGCAAGTGCGTGATAACCGACCTTGGCGAGGTCGGGAAACGGGTGACCAAGGCCATCCAGGGCGCGGAGGAAAGCGCGAATGTGGAGATCGGCAAGGCGTACCTGGTCATTTCCGGCGGGCACATACAGGGCGTTGTCAACCGCGGCAACGTCGCGGTGGCGGACCCCGACCGCGGCATAGGCGAGGATGACGTCGAAAGCGTCAGGAGGATTGCAGGGGCGCTGAACCTTACCCACGACCGCGCGATCATGCACACGATAACCCAGAAGTTCTACGTGGACGGCCACGGCGGCGTGGTGAACCCGCGCGGCATGAAGGGGAACGTGCTGGCGCTGGACATGCTGGTGCTGCACGGCCTGACCAACCTGATGTCCAACTCGGTCAAGGTCGCCCAGAACGTGGGCGTGGAAATAGTCGACGTTGCGTTCGGGGGGCTGTGCTCGGCGCTGGCCACGCTCACGCGCGAGCAGAAGGAGTGCGGCGCGCTTCAGATCGACCTGGGCGGCGGAGCGACATCCTATGTTGCCTACGCGGATTCGGCCATCGCCCTGGCCGGGTCTCTCGCGGTCGGCGGCGACCATGTCACCAGCGACATTTCGCGCGGGCTCAGCCTTTCGATCAACCGCGCGGAGACGCTGAAAAAGGAGGCCGGCAGCGCCGTCGTGGACCCGGGTTCGCAAGACCGGACAGTGACGGTTCCCGAGGAGGTCGGGTTCCTTCGGAACACGGTGACGCTGCATGACCTTGACACGATCATTCACGCCCGCATGGAGGAACTGCTGCAGCTGATTCGCGCCGAGCTGGAAAGGAAAAACCTGCTGCATTCCATGGGCGCCGGCGTCATCCTGACCGGCGGCGGGGCGCGCCTGAAGGGCTTGCGGGACCTGGCCGAGCGGGTCTTTGGCATGCCGTGCTCGATCGGGCGGCCGCGGGACGTCAGCGGCGCGTCGTCCATGTATGAAGGCCCTGAATTCGCGGCGCTGGTCGGAATGATCCGCTACGCGTTCCGGGCTGCCAAGCGCCCGGCGCGGCACGGCGGGTTTGGCGGAATCCTTGACGCGCTGTTCGGAAGGTTGTATTGAGCCAATGGAAACACAAGCAACAACAAAGGCGGCCGCGCCCGCGGCCAGGATACTGGTCGCCGGGCTGGGCGACGCCGGGTGCAATGTTGCCGCGCGCCTGCTTCGCGACTGGGGCCCCGGGCCGGAGCTTGTGGCGATCAACACGGACATTAGCGCGTTCAAGGGGCGCGCAGGCATGCGCTGCGTGCAGCTCGGGGTGAACCTCACGGAGGGCGCCGGGGCGGGCGGAAACCCGGAAGCCGGCCGCCGGTCGGCCGAGGCGGACCGCGCCGTGCTGCAGGAGGTGCTGGCGGAGGCGGACCTTCTTTTCATGATCGCGGGAATGGGCGGCGGAACGGGCGCTGGCGCGGCGCCCGCGCTGGCGCGGACTGCGGCCGAGGCCGGGGCCCGGGTCCTGGCTTTCGCCATTCTCCCGTTCGGTTTCGAGGGCGCCCGACGCCGCGAGCAGGCCGCCAGCGGGCTGGCCGCGCTGCGCGAGGCGGCGGACGCCGTCATCTGCCTGCCGAACCAGCGCTTGTTCGACCTCTGCGGCGGATCGGCGGCTCCGGAGCGCGCGTTCGAGGAAGCCGACGGGCTGCTGGCCGCTGGAATATACGCGATTTGGAGGGCGCTTTCCGGAAAGGGCACATTGAACCTGCGCCTGCCCGATTTCAAGGGCATGCTTGAGCAGGGGCGCACTGGCGGCTGCGTGATGGCTTGCGTTCAGGGCAGCGGCCCGGACCGCGTGGCCATGGCGCTGGAAGCCCTTAGGGCGCATCCGCTTCTTGAACACGGCGGCGTGCTGGCCCGGGCGCCCGCGTGCCTCGTGAGCGCGCTCTCGGGCCCCGACCTTTCGCTGGGCGAGCTGAACAGCCTCATGCCGGCGATTGAGGACATGGCCGGCGCCGGGGCAATGCGGATGGCGGGCCTGGTTTGCGATCCTGACTGGCAGGACCGGCTGCTTGTAACGGTGCTTGCCTGCGATAAATCAGTGGACGCCGCGGCGCCCGCCGCTCCCGGTAATGACGCGGCCGCGGCCTTTGACAAGCCAGATTCGAAGCATGAGCCGCCCGTTGAAGCGGATTCGTCGCGGCTGACGCAGCAGGGGCTTTTCGACCAGCCGGACGGCGCGGCTATCCCGGGCCGCTTCAAGAATATAGAGCCCACGATCCACGAGGGCCAGAACCTCGACATCCCGACTTTTATCCGCCGCCGCATACCGCTGCAAAAGCGGAGCGCGCGCGCGTAAGACACGGCGGCTTGCCGCCGCCTCAGCCGGCGGTCTCCCTTCCCGTCCGGGCTGTCAGTTCGTTCCTGATCAGATCGCGCAGCGCGTCCGTTCCCTCGCGCAATTCCGCGGAAATGGGGGCCGGCCGGACCCCGGTTGCCCCGGAGAACCTGGCGAGGTTTTCGGCCGCTCCCGGGCAGTCCATCTTGTTGGCCGCCACGAGGAAGGGCCGCGATTCGAGGCCCGGGTTGTGCAGCCGCAATTCCTCGCGCAGCGCCGCGAAATCGGAGGCCGGATCGCGGCCGTCGGTCCCGGCCATGTCGATCACGAACACAAGGAATCGGGAGCGCTCGATGTGGCGCAGGAAATCATGGCCCAGGCCCTTGCCCTCGTGGGAGCCTGCGATCAGCCCGGGAACATCCACGACCGTTATGCCGGTGCTGTCGGGAAAGAGTATTGTCCCTACGATCGGGTTGACCGTGGTGAAAGGGTAGGGCGCGGTTTTCGGGCGGGCGTTCGTAATGGCGCCGAGGAGGGTGGACTTGCCCGCATTTGGAAAACCGACCAGCGCCACCTGCGCCACCAGCTTGAGCTCGATGAGAACGTCGAACGATTCGCCCGCCTCGCCCGGGGTGTGCCGGGTCGGGGCCCGGACCGTGCTCGACTTGAAATGCACGTTGCCAAGGCCGCCCCTGCCGCCGTGCGCAAGGATGACCCGCTGGCCATGCTCCGTGATGTCGGCAAGAAGCTCGCCGGTCGCCAGGTTCCGCACCGTCGTGCCGCACGGCACCCTGACCAGAAGGTCCGGCCCGTCGCGGCCATGCATCTTCCTGCCCGCGCCCGGGGCCCCGTCCCCGGCCGTCAAGTGCGGTGCAAACGATATGCGCATCACGGAATCTTCTGAGCGGTCCGCCTCGAAGATGACGTGCCCGCCGCGGCCGCCGTCCCCGCCGTCCGGGCCGCCCAGGGGAACGTGCGCTTCGCGCCTGAAACTGCCCGATCCGTCCCCGCCTTTCCCGGCGCGGACATATGCGACAGCGGTGTCAACGAACTTCCGGATCTTCACGATGCTCAAGCCTGGGCCGGCTGGATCGCATCCACGCGGACTCTCTTTCCGTCCTTTTCGTACTTAACGATTCCCTGCACCACGGAGAAGAGAGTGTCGTCCCGCCCGATCATGACGTTCTCGCCCGGGTGAATCCTAGTGCCGCGCTGGCGGACAAGGATGCTGCCGGAATTGACTTGCTCGCCGTCAAAACACTTCACTCCGAGGCGCTTTGAATTGCTGTCGCGCCCGTTCTTCGCAACGCCGCTGCCTTTTTTGCGCGCCATGACTCATCCCCCCACGTGAAAAATCGTCCCTGAACAGGTTGAAAGCCGCCCGCCGGTCAGGCTATGGCTTCTATCTTGATGACCGTCAGCTCCTGGCGGTGCCCTTTTTTCCGCGAATAGCCCTTGCGGCGCTTCATTTTGAAAGACACCAGCTTGGGACCGCGCATGTGTTTGATGACCTCGGCAATAACCTTGCAGCCGGCCACATCCGGCCGCCCCAGCTTGAGCTCCTTGCCGTCCGAGCAGGCCAGAACCCTGCCGAGCTCAACCTTGGCGCCCGGCTCGGCGTCCAGCAGTTCCACGTTCAGGGTGTCGCCGGCCTGGACCCGATACTGCTTGCCGCCGGATTCCACTACCGCATAAGCATTCATGATAACTCCAGATCGCGGTGCGAAGTTCTTTCTCGTTTCGATTCAGGAGGCGGCATCATGCCTTGCCGGCGGGGGCGTGTCAACAGAAAAGTTCACTATTTCAAGGCGCGGCGCCCGCCGGGCGCAGGCGGCCTTGACAGGAGAACGATCTGTATGGCGGTCGAGGCCGCCAGCGCAATAGCGCAGCCCAGGAACATGCCCGCCGGCGAGCCGGTGACCTTCATCCATCCGGTGCCGGCGGCCAGCCCTGCAACGGACCCGAGGCCCACCAGGCATTCGTTCACCCCGGTGTTGAACGAGCGGCGGCCGGAATTGCTGGCATAGTACACCGCGCAAAAAAAGGCATATCCGAAATAGGCGCCCAGGAAGCCGAGTGCGGCGAAGCGGGCCGGCAGGGAATCGGCCTTCCACAGAAGAAGGCAGACAAGGGCCGCACAAAGCTGGATGATCCAGAGCGAGGTCCGGCGATAGAGGATGTCCCTGAACCGGATCATCGCATATCCGACCATGCCCTGGACAAACATGTTCAGGCCCAGCATCAGGCCGGAGAGGTACGCCGGCTCCCCCGCCTTCGCGCTCAGCGACGGGAGATAGTTCTGAAAAGGCCGCTGCACCAGCATGGCGGTGAAGATCAGCAGCCACCCGATCATGACATAGGCGGGGCTCACCCGGCGCGCAGAGCCCGAGCCTTCCTCCACGTGCTCGTCAGCGGAAGCTTCCGTGCAGGGCCTGGTTTTCTTCGAGAGGATCAGAAGCAGCATTACGATCCCGGCCGCGAGCGCCGTCGCGAACATCACGCCGCGGCCGGACTGGAAGAGAAGCCCCGAGAGCCAGAAGCCGAAAGCGCTGCCGGTGCTCCAGGCCATCGTGTAGAACGCCACGGATTTCGTCAGTCCGCCGGGCGGCGCCTCCCCCCGCATGACTGTCTGGAACGCGTTGAAGAAGCAGGCCGTGAACACGCCGAACAGCGCCAGGCAGGCAACCATGGACCAGAAGCCCTGGGCGAACAGGCACGCCATGCCGGACAGGGTGGAAAGCGCTGTTCCCGCAAGCAGCACGCCCCGGGCGATCCTGCGCGAGAGAAAATGACCCAGGGCCAGGCTGGCAACAAGGTATGCCACCTGGAAGGTGACGAAAATGATTGTTATCTCGCCGGCGCCCATCTTCTGCATGCCCGTGGTGACGCTCAGGGAAAACAGGCAGAAGAAAACGAGAAAATCCATCAGTGCCGGACAAAAATATATTCCCATGCCGTGCCTCTTGCGGAAGAAAGACCAGACGGAAAATCAGTCGCCTGCCTTGGAAACGAAGCGCGCTTCGCGGATCAGAAGCCCCTGGACGGGGGTCGCCCGCGCGCCGGGCGCTACGCCCGACTCCAGAGTTGCGCCGCCGGCCGGGATTTCCATATCCGCTGTTTCCAAGGCATGGAACTGGCCGGCGGACATCCGGAAACGCAGCGGGGAAGCCGGCGGGCGCCGAACGAAGACATCCACGGGCCCGGGTGGCGCCGCGACGGTCATGACCAGGCTCACGCGCCCCGTGACAGGCCGGCCGGCCAGGTTCTGAACCTCCAGCTTTCCGGACGCGCCCTGCGCCGCCCAGCAGTATTCTACCGCCCGGGTCCGGGGGTCCTGGGCGTACGGAACGCAGTTCCATCCCGCCCACCGGAAAAGGGCCGGCTCGCCTCTTGCGCGGGCTTTGGCGGCGCGGTCTTCCGGGGTGTCATAGTAGATGTCCGTGTGGAAGTCGGTCTCCTTGAGGCTTGTGCCAGGCTCGCCCGGATAGATTCCTCTGCGGACCAGGGCGCGAAGCTCGTCATTGGCCAGCCGGACATGCCGGCGGAAGTTCTCGTGCGGCCATGTCCAGATGCCCTGCGGCGTTCCGGCGTTGTGGTGCGCCGATTCGATGAAGGGCGCTTCGGGGAACCGGTTCATGAAGTCAACCTGCAGCGCATGCAGCCGCTCCAGTTCGCCCGGGCCGCCGACGTGCACGTAGGGCGACGCGCCGGTCAGTCCGGGCGTTTTGAAGTACCCGCCGACCCAGCGCAGCTCGTAGGCGCTTTCCATCAGGTACGGCTGGCCGGGCTCGAGGTTCTGGTTGAGCCATTGGGCGATCGCCCGGAAATCCAGCGACTTGGTTTTCAGCATGTACATCGGAGACAGGTAGTACGCGGCGTGCAATGCCAGCAGCGCTCCGCCGCAAATCCATGCCGCCCGGGCCGCGGCTTTTCCCTCCTTCATGAACAGGCGCGGCAGGGCCATGACGCCCAGGGCAAAAAAGACGTAGGCGGGCGCGGCCGCCGGCGAGAAGTAGCGCGCGGACGCATACTGGGAGTTTTTTGACGCCACGGCAAGCAGCGCCATGGTGACCAGCATCACTGAGGCCAGCGGAATCAGCATCGGCTCCGATTTGCGCCTCCTGGCCGCGGCCGCCAGGCCCGCGGCGAGCAGAAGCCAGGAAAGCGCCGTTGCCGCGGGCAGCCCGCCGAGAAACAGTTTGCCGACCCCGTCGTTCAAAATGAAGGGAATGGAATACGGACTGTCGGCGGCTATGTGCGGGTTGTCGTGCGTGAGGATGCGTATCCAGTAAGGCAGAACCGGCAGCGCCGCGGCCGCGCACATCAGCGCCGCGAAAAATGAAGCCCTGGCCATGCCTGAGTTCTTTCGGACGAACAGGAGGAAAAGCCACCGCACGCCAGAAACCGCGCCCGCGGCGGCAATCAGGAACGACCCGGCAAAATGGCTGAGCCCCAGGGCGGCCAGGAACATCCAGCCCGGCAGCAGGTTTTTCCACGAGGCGGACGACATCGCTTTCAGCCAGAAGAAAAGGCCGAACGACGAGAAGCACAGGACGTGCGCATAGCAGTACAGTTCGCGCGAGTAGTAAACGGGATAAAAAAATAGGGCCATGAACAGGCCGGCCATCCAGGCCGCGGCCCGGCCTGACGCCAGTTCCGCCAGCTTGAAAAAACCGACGACGCCCAGCGCGCCCAGCGCGGCCGCCGGGAATCGCAGCCAGAAATGACTGGAAAGAACTCCGCCGCCCGCCATGTGCATGAAGACGTTCTGCATTACGCCGGCAAGCGGAAGCTGGGCGATCGAGATGCAGTGGTTCCAGTATGCGGAAAACACGGCCAATGGCGATGCGCCCGGCTGGCTGATGTTAAGAAGGTGGATTTCTTCCTGCCACAGGTCCGCCCGACCCAGGAAAAGGAGCCGCGCCGCAAGCGCGACGGCAAGAAGGGCGGCCGCCTGGAGAATACCGCGGCTGCCCGGCGGCAGGGCGGGGCATTCCGCAGGTTTGCCCGGAACGCTCTGTTTGCGAATGTTTTTTTTCATGCGCCTGCGCCGTTTTTCATTTGGGTCAGCACCTGCCTGCAGAGATACACCGAGCCCAGCAGG
>JAAZAB010000344.1 GCA_012514555.1 Lentisphaerota bacterium | reverse complement strand
TGCGCAAATCAGCCATGGCGGCCAACATGGCTGACGGGGTATTGATCAGTTCATATTTCTGCGGCGTCATAAGCTTCGTCCGACTATTCAGGAAGATAGGGTTCAGGGTTTAGGCGGATGTTGTTACCATTGTTCTTGATTTTCTGAACCCCGGCGCCTGAACAGCTTGTTTTTCGCTTATTATACGGCACGCGCGCACCGGTTGTCAAGGGCGAATCGAGTTCGGGCGCAATGCCTCCGCAACGCCGGGGGGCAAGATGGCAGGGCCGGCCCCTGGAGCCGGCTGCGGCGCTCCCGGCTGGAGCGCACTGCCGTGTCACCCCTCATGGTTGAGGCATTGACCCGCGTTTCAAAAGGCGGGCAGCGGCCGGCGCGCCAGAGCGGCAGGGTCGCCGTCGCACGGCCTGAAGGCGAAGCTGAACGTTCGCGGCTCCGCCAGGAGCTGGTACTTGGCCATCGGCGCCGGGCCGCAGCTTGCGCCGCCCAGTCCCATCTGCGCCGCATCGAGGCAAACGACCACGTCGGGCGTGCGCTGAATCTCGCAAGGATGCCTTGCGGCATGCAGGGCCTCGGCCGTGAAGTGATGGGCGCTGAAGGCCATGCGCGGCCTGGCCACAACCAGCAGCCCGAAGCCGGCCGCATCCCGGAGCGCCGCCCAGCGCACATCCTCCTTGCTCCCGTTCTCCTGGGGCCTGGCGTAAACGACATACTGATCCGCGACCCGTCCCGAATACCGGCCGACATCGGCGCTTGTCTTCCTGTCCGGATAGCTCTCTGAGGGGCCGCGGCCGAACCATTCCACCGTATCGAACGCCGGGGCAACGCGGAACCGAACCCCCAGCCGCGGCAAAGGAATGAGGTCCGCGGCGCCGAGCGGCCGGAACATGTTGTCCACGGAGATTGATCCGTCATCGAACACGGTGTAAGAGGCATCATGGAGAAACCCGGCATTTGCGGGCCCGGACCACTCGATTCTCGTGCTCACGCGCACGGCGCCTTGCGCAGGCGCTTCGATTCGGAAGTCCCGCAGCAGGGCAGCCAACGACCGAAGGCCAGCCGCTTCGAAGCGGCCCGTAAACCACTTGTCGTTGTCAGTGTAAGCCCTGAACAGGTTGAGCGCGGGCCCGTTTTCCAGGATGATGTCGCGCCCGCCGTAGGAAAGGCGCGACAGCGCGCCCGTGGCGCGGCTGAACTCATGCCTGAACCCTGCGCCGCGCACGACCAGCGCGCCGCCCTGCTCCTCCGTCCGCAGAGTCGGCGTCCCGGCGGCGCTCACGGCCGAGTGCGCCGGCGCGGGCGCAGGCAAAGCCATTTGCTCCCATGCGACCTCGTGACCCTTGCCCGCGTAAAGCCCGGGCTCCTTCAGGTGAAGGCTCACGCGCAGGTGCATTTCCGATCCTGGCGCGGCCCGGTCAGGCCCGGTGTCAATGCTGAAAACCCGCGCTTCGCCGGGCGGGACATCCGGGGCCGGCAGAACGCCGCTTTTGACGGGCGCTCCGTCCTCGGCGAGCGCCCACCTGCACTCGAAGCGGCTCAAGTTTATGAACGCGTTCTTGTTGCGAATGCTCACCAGCCATTCCGTGTTCGACCCGGGCGCCTGCCCGGCAAGGGCGATGGCGGCGCACTGGTAAACTTTCTTGACTTCGATCAGCTTAGGGGTCACCGCCCTGTCGGGCGTTATGATGCCGTCGCAGCAGAAGTTGCCGTCGTTCGGCTGGTCGCTGAAATCGCCGCCGTATGCCCAGAAGAACTCCGGCGAGCCGTCGGGATTGTTCCTGCCCGTGGGCTTCAGGAGCCCGTGGTCAACCCACTCCCAGATGCAGCCGCCGATGAGCGCGGGGCTGCGCTCGATCACGTCCCAGTATTCCTTCAGGTTCCCAATCGCGTTGCCCATGGCATGGCCGTACTCGCACATGAAGAAGGGCTTGGCGCGGCCCCAGCCCGCCCCTATGTGGGCCAGCGTTTCGACCGCGGGATACATCGTGCTGTCAATGTCCGCGACCTCGTTCATCGCCTCGTAATGAACCGGGCGGGTGGAGTCCAGCTTGCGGATGGCCTGGGCCGCGGCGGCGAAGTTCCGGCCAGGTGCGGCCTCGTTGCCCATGGACCAAATGATTACGCAGGGGTGATTCTTGTCGCGCTCGACCATCCGCACATTGCGGTCAACATGGGCGGCCTCCCATTGCGGCGGATTGGCCAGCGACCGCTCGCCGTAGCCCATGCCGTGGCTCTCCACGTTCGCCTCGCCCACGACGTAGATGCCGTACCGGTCGCACAGGTCGTACCAGCGCGGGTCGTCCGGGTAATGGCAGGTCCGGACGGTATTGACGTTGTGGCGCTTCATCAGCTCGATGTCGCGGATCATGCCTTCGAGGGTGACCGCGTGGCCCGTCCCCGGCTCTATTTCGTGGCGGTTCACACCCTTGAGCAGGATCTTCCGGCCGTTCAGGAACAGCGCATGCCCCCGCACTTCCACCTGCCGGAACCCGAACCTGCACGGCACGGTTTCGAGAACCGTTCCGCACGGCGCGCGCAGCGTGAGCAGCAGGGTGTAGAGATACGGGTCCTCGGC
>JAAZAB010000343.1 GCA_012514555.1 Lentisphaerota bacterium | reverse complement strand
TCTCCTTTGTGCTCCGGGCTGCGGGCGCGATTGGAGCGGAGGCAATCGTTTTGACCAGTCCTTCAAAGGAGGTGTCGGCCGGGGAGGGCGATGAGTTTGCAACGCATGTTGTGGGCAATCGGTGGGACATGAATGAGCTCAGGGATGTCCCGCTGGATTACCTCTTCAGCCAGACGTCGGTCCTGGGCGGGATATGGCATGGCACCTATGCTGGCGAAGGCGCGCAGATGTACCTGTTGAACCGCGGGTTTTCGACGCCCGACTACGACACGTTTCCCTCCCTGTACGACAGCGGCATCCCTTACGGCCCTTTGAATCCAATCGACGCGGGCAAGTACAGCAGGCTTTCGATTCGCATGGGAATGAACAAGGACGAGCGCTCGGCGATACTGGTCTTCTGGCAGAAGACGCTGGGCCAGGTCGAGAACAATTTCTATGCTTTTGAGGACGCCGATTTCAACGGCTACGCCCGGTACCCGTACGCGGACGGATTCCGGATATACGACATAGACCTGGCAAACGACACCTTTCTAAACGACCGCAATCCGGAGCTTTTTTCGCTCACCTCGAAGACAGGAACATGGGACGGCCGGATTCTCGGGCTGTACGCGATCCTGACCGGCGCCGGGCGCGCGGGAACGCAGGTGCAGGTGGACTGGGCGCGGCTTTACGATCCCTCGGCGTCCGACATTCTGACGTTGAAGTGGACTACATCCGGTCTGCTTCAGTGCGATCCCAAGTACTACACGGTTCAGCTCTGGGTTGACACGGACAACAGCGGGCATGACGGAGACCTGTACATTACCGGGCTGAAAAACGACGGCAGTTACGGCGTGTTCCTGTCCTCGCTGCCGCCCGGCGACTATTACTTCTACTTGAAACTTATCCTACAGGGGGACACGGAGTTCTTCACGGTTGCCACGAGCGGGTACAGCGCGCGCGTTCGCGTGAACGCGGCGCCCTCCCTGAGCATGGACGCGCCATCCATGACCAGCGGCGCCGATTACGCGGCGGCCGCGCGCGGGTCCGCATGGGACATGGCCGACGCGTCAGGGATCGCCGGCGTGTATGACGTAACCAATATCGCCTATTCCGGCGGCCTGATGAGCGCGCTCGCCACGGTGTCCGGGGAGGGCTCCGATTCCCGGCTGATGATGAACCTGATGTCGGGCGCAACCCTGGTCCCGATAGACACTTCCCGCTATCGCTATTGTTCCTTCCGGATGTGGGTTGACCCCACAGGGTACGGCGACTTCATAGATCGCCTTACCCGGGGGTGGGTCACCCGGCTGATATGGGGCGACAAGGGCCTTTCCGTTGACGGCTCGTATTCGAAGGATATCATTCTGCTGGAGGACTGGCACACCTACACGGTGGACTTGTGGGCCCGGGATTTCCTCGAGACGAAACCGGGCGCCGGTTGCCCCCAGCTTGGCTGGCGTGAACTTGTGTCCGCGGGCATCTTCAGGGTGGACCCGCTGGAGGTTTACGAGCCCACCGCTTTCGCGCTGGACTACGTCCGGCTGCACGCGGTCAACGCGCCGGTCAACGGCCTCTATTCAATTTGCTGGACGGCATCGGACACGGACACCGACCCCGGAAATGTCACGCTGCGCCTCTACTGCGGGCGGTATACCGCGGGGGGCGCGTACTCGGAGGGCGCGCTTCCGATCGCGACCATCGTGAACCCCGCGGCGACAACCTGCCACGTCTGGAACGCCTCGTTTTTCGAAAGCGGGGAGTATTACATTCGCGCCGAAATAACGGACGGCTTGAACAGCCTGTCGCGAATGTCTTCCGCGCCTGTGTGCGTTTCCAATACGCTGGATTTTTCCAAGTTCCGGCCGGTCAGCGGCGACTATGACGGCGACGGCTGTTTCGATTTTGCCAGGTACCACTCCGTTGCAGGCGTCTGGTTTATCAGCGCGCTTGACGGCGCGGCGATCAAGATGAACGAGCCCTGGGGCTGGGACGGAGCCGAGCCCGTGCCCGGCGACTATGACGGCGACGGCATGTCGGATCTTGCCGTGTTCAACCACCTGTCGGGCGACTGGTACATCCTTTCGCCGGACGGCCGCGTCCTTGCCTGGGCCGAGAAATGGGGCTGGCCTTCCGCCGAGCCGGCGCCGGGCGATTACGACGGCGACGGCGTGTCGGACCTGGCCGTTTTCGACCAGGCCACCGGCTTCTGGTACATCCTCTCGCTTGCCGGCCCTGTGCTGGCGTGGGGCACGCCGTGGGGCTGGCCCGGGGCCGAGCCGGTGTCCGGCGACTACGACTGCGACGGCGCGGACGACCTTGCGGTGTTCGACCATGCCAGCCCCACGGGCGAATGGTATGTCTATTCCCCGGCCAAGTCCGCGGCAGTGGTCTGGGGCGAGCGTTGGGGCTGGCCCGGGGCCGAGCCCGTGCCGGGCGATTACGACGCAGATGGAACGGACGACCTGGCCGTGTTTGACCATATAACGGGAAACTGGTATATCTGGTCGCACGCCCGGCAGCAGTGCCTGGCATGGGGGACAGCATGGGGCTGGCCGGCCGCGACGCCGATTGCCGGCGATTTCGACGGAGACGGCTGCGCCGACCTTGGAATATACGACACCGGCTCGGGCAAGTTCTTCATCATGGACGTGAGCGGTCGGATTCTGGCCTGGGCCGTGAACTGATCGGACTGAACCGGGGAGATATGCGTGCGAAGCGTCGGGCGATTGGCGGGACATTTTATCAGGGTCTGCTGGGGGCAGGGACTGCGGCGGGCGATCATGATGGCGGCCGCGGCGCTGCCCCCGAGGCTTTCGGGAACGCTTTTCCGTTCCGCAAACCCTTTTCCGACCGGGCCCTCGAATTCGGCCGCATACCTCGGACGGCTCAAGAGCCGGCCCTTGATTTCAATCGTCATGCCTGTCCGCGATTCGGCATGGCTTGACGCGGCGCTGCGCAGCGTGTTCGCCCAGTCATATTCCCGCTTCGAGCTGATACTTGTGGATGACGCTTCCTCCCGCGCCTCGACGCTGAAGGCGCTGGAATTCGCCGCTCAGGATTCGCGGTCCCGCGTCATCCGGAACGCGGCCGCGCAGGGCATAAGCCGCGCAACGAACGCAGGCATCGCGGCGGCAAGCGGGGAATTCGTGGGCTTCATGGACCACGACGACCTGCTGCATCCCGACGCCCTTGCGATTTTCGTCAGGACCCTCGATGCCGGGGCCGAGGCCGACGTTTTTTACTCGGACGAGCTGCGGATCAACGCTTCCGGATTCGCCACGGCCCGGGTGCGGAAATGTTCGATTTCCGGGGACTTGCTGCGCTCGTGCAACGCGGTGCTGCACTTCTGCCTGATCCGCCGCGGCCTGCTGGAAAAACTCGGGCGCCTGGACCCCGGGTTCGACGGCGCGCAGGACCATGATCTCATGCTCCGCGCCTTCGATGCGGGCGCGCGTTTCCGCCACATGCCGTTCTTCCTCTATGCCTGGCGGATTCACGGCTCATCCTTTTCCAGCGACACGCGCGCCGGCGCGCGCGCGCCGGAGCGCCTGCCCGCGGCATACGTTGCCGGGAAAAAGGCCGTGGCAGCGAGCCTGGCCAGGGCCGGAATACGGGCCAGGGTCACGGACGACGGCTACCCGTGGTACCGGGTCCGCCACGAGACGCCGGCTGATCCGGGCGAGGCTGCCATTATCGTTCCGTTCAAGGACCGCGCCGATCTGCTCCAGCGCCTTTTGGAGACAATCAGGATCACAGCCTATCCCCGCTATTCGCTGTGGCTGGTCGACAACCGCTCTGAACTGCCTGAGACAAAGGCATATCTTCAGACGCTGCGGGGCAGGGACAACATCCGCATAACCGAGTTCGACGAGCCGTTCAATTACTCGCGCCTTCACAACGTGATGGTTGAAAAAATTCCCAACGAGATACTGGTTTTCATGAACAACGACATCGAAATCCTCGATCCGCACTGGCTGGAAGCCATGATCGAGCACATACACAGGACTGGCGTCGGGGCGGTGGGCGCCCGCCTTCTTTCGCGCCGCGGCTACTTGAAGCATGGCGGAATGGCCTTCACCACAACGGCGGCCGGGTGCGCGTTCAACCTGGACATGGACGACGAGTTTTACACCAGGGTGCAGCGCGAGGTGTCCGGAGTCAGCGCCGCCTGCATGATGATACGCCGCTCCGTCTTCCGGGCCGTGGGCGGGTTCGACGAGGTTCAGTTCCCAATCGGCTTTTCCGACGCCGACCTGTGCCTGCGCCTGCGGCGCGCAGGACACAGGATCGTTTACACGCCCTTTGCCGTGCTCGGGCATTACGAGTCGGCATCCCGTAAAACCCATGAAGAAAGCTACGAGAAGTTCGCGCTCTACGAACGCCACGCTGGCGATTCCCAAATGCGGGATCCGAACTACAAAACCATTCCGGCCGAGTAATGCGCCCTGGGCCGTGTCCGGCCGGATGAGCAAAGCGGGCTCCTTTTGCAGTGGAATTCGAGGCGGAGATTGACAATGGAAGGCAGATCAGGAAAAAAAGGCCGCGCCGCCCGGCGCCCGGGCGCGCCGGCCCCGAAGGAAGAGGCGGCGGGACCCCATGCAACCAGGGACCCGGGCGGACCGTTGACTGTCGTGGTTGCGGGCGCATCCGGCGACCTGGCGCTCAGGAAGATTTACCCGGCGTTGTTCGCGCTGTACGGGCAGGGTTATTTGCCGGCCGGATTCCACGCGGTGGGCCTGGCGCGTACGGAATTCACCGACGCGTCGTTCAGAGAGCGCCTTGCGTCATCCCTGGCATGCCGCTGGAAACCCGGCGCATCCTGCGGCAGGCTTGCCGATGAGTTTCTCGGGCGCTGCTCGTACTGCCAGGGCGCGTATGACGCGCCGGAGACCTACCGCGAGCTTGCCCGGCGCCTGGCTGACCGGGAAGGCGGCGCCGCGGATGCGCGCCGGCTTTTCTACCTTGCCGTTCCTTCGACGGTTTCCCCGTCCATATTCCGCGGCCTGGCCGCGGCCGGCCTGTCGCGGCCCCACGGCGGATGGTCCCGCGTGGTGCTCGAAAAGCCCTTCGGCCGGGACCGTGAGTCATCGGACGCCATGATTCGCGAGCTCGACGCCGTGTTCAGGCCTGACCAGGTGTATCGAATCGACCACTACCTCGGAAAGGAAGTGGTTCAGAACCTGATGGTGCTGCGCTTTGCCAACCTGGTTTTCGAGCCGGTCTGGAGCCGCAGCCATATTGCCGGGGTCCAGATCACGTGGAAGGAAAACATCGGCGTCGGCAACCGCGGGGGCTACTTCGACAACTACGGAATCATCCGCGACGTGATGCAGAACCACCTGCTGATGATTCTCGGCCTGGTGGCCATGGAGCAGCCGGTCCGCAACGAAGCCCGGCTTGTAAGCGGCGAGCTGGCCAAGGTTTTTGGCTGCATTACGCCTCCGGCGCCTGGCGACGCGGCGCTTGGACAATATGTTCGCAGTCCCGCCGGGCCGGGGTATTGCGAGGAGCCCGGAATCGCGCCCGGCTCGATCACGCCGACTTGCGCGGCCGTCGCGCTGCGCATTCAGAACCGGCGCTGGGCCGATGTGCCTTTTCTTGTCAGGGCCGGCAAAGCCCTTGACGGCTGCCTCACCGAGGTGCGGGTGCGGTTCCATGATGTTCCGGCAAATATCTTCTGCAGGGATCACAAGCGCCTGACTTCAAACGAGATGGTTATCCGCGTTCAGCCAGATCCCGCAATAACCTTGAAGATCGCCAGCAAGGTCCCCGGCCTGAATCTCGAGCTGGCGGAAAGCGAACTCGATCTGACATATGCCAGGGCGTTCAATGCCGCCATTCCCGAGGCTTACGAGTGCCTGCTGCTGGACGCGATCGCGGGCGACCAGGGCCTTTTCGTGGACGCCGATGTCCTGTCCGCGGCCTGGGACGTGTTCACTCCTCTTCTCCACGGGATCGAGCGCCTGCGCCCCGAACCTGAACGCTATTCGTTTGGCGGACAATGGCCGGAGGGCGTGGGACTGCTTGCCCGCAGGCACGGAATCGAATGGATTTAACCCGGATATGGCAATTCAAACGCAATGCAGTTGTAAAAACCTGATGGTTTACCCATTATAAGTATTGTTCATTTTTCAAACGCAAAATCCGGGTTGAAGCCGCCCGGAGTAGGGCGGATTCGGTATTAGCAGGGAACAACGCAAGAAGGAAAGGAATGTCACATGCAGAAAAGGCTCCTGGGCGCAAGCAACATTGAGGCGTCGGTAATAGGGCTGGGAACATGGGCCATCGGCGGATGGATGTGGGGCGGGACCGACGAAAAAGAATCGGTCGCGGCCATTCATGCCGCCATAGACGCGGGCATCAACCTGATTGACACGGCCCCGGCCTATGGATTCGGCCTGTCCGAGGAGATCGTGGGCAGGGCCATCGCCGGCCGGCGCGACAAGGTCGTCCTGGCCACCAAGTGCGGCATGGTGTGGCACTGCAAAAAGGGAAACCTGTTCTTCAACTCCGACAAGGGCAACATCACCAAGGGCAGCGGCCAATACCAGGTGCATCGCTACCTCGGGCGCGAAAGCATCCGCTACGAAGTGGAGCAGAGCCTGCGCCGCCTGAAGGTTGACTGCATAGACCTCTACCAGACGCACTGGCAGGACCCCACAACGCCGATCGCCGAAACGATGGCGGAGCTGATGCGGCTGAAAGAGGAAGGCAAAATCCGCGCAATCGGCGTCAGCAACGCCACCCCGGAGGAAATGGGCCGGTATTGCGCAGCCGGCCAGCTGGATTCCGACCAGGAGAAGTACAGCATGCTCGACCGCGGCGCCGATAAGCGGAACCTGCCCTTCACTCTGGAGAAAGGCGTTGCCTTCCTTGCTTATTCCCCGCTGGCCAAGGGGCTTCTGACGGGGGCGATCGGACCGGACCGGGTTTTCAACAAGGATGACCAGCGCCTGTCGGATCCGCGGTTCAGCGCAGAAAGCCGCAGGCGCGTGGCTGCAATGCTGGAAGCGTTCCGGCCCATTGCCTCCGGCCACGGAATAACGCTCGGGCAGCTTGCCATAGCGTGGACCATCCGGCAGCCGGGATGCACTCACGCGCTGATCGGCGCGCGGAACGCGGGGCAGGCTTCTGAAAACGCCGCGGCCGGCGCCGTGAAGCTGGGCGCGGCCGACCTTGCCGCAATTGACAGGGCTATCGCCGGGTTCCAAGCCGCCTGAAGGCGGGTTCCGCTCGCCGGGGCCGGGGTATGTCCGGCCGGCGCGCGGGCCGGCGCTTCCGGAGGCTCGTCATTGCGGGGCTTTATCGCTTTCGGGCAGGACATTCAGGCTCTGGAGAATCCCGCCCTCTGCGCGGCGCAGCTCGATGCGCGCAACCTGGTAATCCACGAGCGCGCCGATTTCTTCGGCGCGCGCGGCGATAAGGTCGCGCTGGAGCTGGAGCACGACGAAGCTGGTGCTGTTTCCGGATTTCATCTTCTTCTGCTCCGCGTCCAGGCTCTGCTCGGCGTAGGCGCGAGACTGGCGGGTTGACAGCATCCGGTCATACCTTGTTCTGACGCGCTGGATCGCCTCGTCAACCTCGATCAGCACGGCTTGTTCCTGCTTCTTCAATGCGATCAGGTTCTGCTCGGCCTGCAGCTTGCCCTGGCGGTATTTCGCGCGCGCGGCCCCGTTGTTGAGCGGAACCGAGATCTGTATCCCGGCGCTCCAGTACGGCTCGTCGGCGTCGGCTATGTCCGAAAATGCGTCTTGAAAGCTGTCCGCGTCGGAGGCGGCAAAGCCGGCGCTCCCGATCAGGTCGAGCTCGGGCAGGACCCGGTTCTTGAGGTAGCGGACGGTGATTCCCATGCCTTCGATGTCGATCCGCTTCTTTATGAGCTCCGGCCGGGATTGAAGGGCGCGCTTCCAGCTTGCCTGCGGGTCCAGGCTGGGCGGGGCGTCGGAAAGCGGGTCGCTGGGGTCGAGCAGGACTGCCTGCATCGCCATGTAGTCGCTGTAAATGAGCGACTTGAGCAGGTTCTGCGCTGTCGCGTATGCCATTTTCGCGTTGCTCAGGTCGGCTTCGCGCGCGGCTATCTGGGATTCAGCCTGGCTTTCATCCAGGGGCGTCATGGCGCCGATCTCGACGCGCCTGCGGTTGTCGTCCTTAAGCTGTCTTGCGAGCGCTATGCCTTCGGTCTGGACCCGGACGTTCTCGCGGGTATAGCACAGCGCGTAATAGGCGGCGGCCACCCTGGTCACCAGGCTTTGGAGCGTCGTCTCGAGCTGGATGCTGGCGCCGGCAACGCGGTTTTCGGCAATGCGCGTGTTGTAGCTGACGTCGTCGAGCAGGAAGTTTTTCAGCAGCGGCTGTGTCAGCGTGACCCCGAAAGTGCCGCGCGCTCTCTCGCCGTAAGGCGACTCGGTTTCGCTCAGGGTGCCGCCAACCTCGTACTTGAGGCCGAGCGGCCCGGTGCCGGCGACGGAGGCCTGGAACGAGTCGGTCTCGGTCCTCGATGTTGGGTTCACGGAATCGGCGTTGGTCCCGCCGCCGGAGGTTTCCTCGTAATAGTGCTGGGCCGAAACCCGGAACGAAGGGTCGTAGCCCGCCCGGGCTATGGTTTGGTCTTCGCGGGAGATTTCCGGGTTGATCCTCTCGTTCTGGAGTTCCAGGTTGTTGACCAGCGCCATTTCGAGGCATTCGGCGAGGGAAATCGGGGTCGGCGCCGGGCCTGAAGCCGCGGCCGCCGCGCAGCGGCAGACAATCCACAGCGAGCATATCAGGAAGCGGCACATGCGCGGCACGGTGTTGTCATTCATATCGCAATGCCTCAATGGGGTCCAGGCGCGCGGCCTTTCGCGCGGGATAGAAGCCGAAGAACACCCCGATCAGCGCGCTGAACGCGAAGGCCATTATGATCGAGTTCATCGAAACCACGGTAGTCCATTTCAGCTGCGCCGCCACAAGGCGCGCGCCGCCTATTCCCAGCAAAATGCCAATGACGCCCCCGTTCAGGCTCAGGACGATCGCCTCTATGAGGAACTGCATCAGTATGTCGCGGCTGCGGGCGCCCACCGCCATGCGCACTCCGATCTCGCGGGTGCGCTCCGTGACGCTCACCAGCATGATGTTCATGATTCCAATGCCGCCCACCAAAAGCGAAACCCCGGCCACGGCGCCCAGGAGCGCGGTCATGATCCTGGATGTGGAAGTGGCCATTTTGGCGATCTCCTCCTGCGTGCGCACCATGAAATCGTCGTCGCCGCCTTCCTGAATCCTGTGCCGCTGGCGCAGCAGCGATGTCACCTCGTACTGCGTTTCGGCAAGATGCTCCTGGGACGCGGACTGGATCATGAACGAGCGAAATGTGGTTGCCCGGGTCAGCCGGACCATGGCGCTGGTGAAAGGGACCAAAACTATGTCGTCCTGGTCGTTGCCCATCATGGCCATGCCCTTGGCGGACAGCAGGCCCACGACGAGGAAGGGGGCGTTGCGGATGCGGATCGTCTGTCCAACAGGGTTGGCGCCCTCGAACAGGGTCGCGGCCGTGGTCCGCCCGAGGATAGCCACCTTTGCCGAAAGCCGGATGTCGCTTTCCGTGAAGTTGACGCCCTCGTCAAGGGGCCAGTCGCGGATGGAGAGGTAATCCTCGCCCACGCCCAGCACCTGGACGCTGTCGTTCATCCTGCCGGCGGCGATCTGGGCCGACGCGCGGACCTCCGGGGATATGCCCGCGACGCTGGACAGCTCGGCGCGTATGGCACTGTAATCTTCCCTGGTCAGCGAGGCCGCGCTGCCGAAGCCCATCCTGAAGCCGCCGCGGGAGACATTGCCGGCCATCACCATTATGACATTCCGGCCAAGCGATGCGATCTGGGCCTCCACCTGCGACTTTGCGCCCTGGCCGATGGCGACCATGGCTATCACGGCCGCCACCCCGATGATGATTCCCAGCATGGTCAGCAGCGAGCGCATCGGGTTCCGGCGCAGCGCCCTGAGCGCGAGGATAATGGTGATAAATGAGCTCATGGCGCCAGGTGCAGTGCGTCCTGTTCGATGTTGAGCTGTTCGCGTTCCGCGGCCGCGTCCAGGCGGTCGTTGACGGCCTTGTCCTTGACTATGCGCCCGTCGCGCATGACGATCTGGCGGAGGCAATAGCGGGCGATGTCCAGCTCGTGCGTCACCATCACTATCGTCATGCCCCCGCGGTTCAGGTTCTGGAAAATCTCCATGATTTCGATGCTGGTCTGCGTGTCCAGGTTGCCCGTCGGCTCGTCCGCAAGGAGAAGCTTGGGGTCATTGACCAGCGCCCGGGCAATCGCCACGCGCTGCTGCTGCCCGCCGGAAAGCTGGTTCGGATGATGCCCGGCGCGACCAGAAAGGCCCACGGTCTCCAAGGCCTTGAGCGCGCGCTTCCGCTGCTCCCGGCTCCCGGGGTGCGGGCGGGAGTAGAACAGGGGCAGCTCTACGTTTTCCAGGGCCGAGGTCCGCGAGAGCAGGTTGAAGCTCTGGAACACGAACCCGAGAGTGCGGTTCCGGTGGGCCGCGAGCGCGTCGCGTTCCATCTTCCCGACATCCGCGCCGTCCAGGAAGTATGATCCCGAGGTGGGCCGGTCGAGGCAGCCAAGCGTGTTCATCAGCGTTGATTTTCCGGACCCGCTCGCGCCCATGATCGCAACCATTTCACCCGGGCGGATGAGAAGCGAGACACCGCGCACGGCATGGACTTCGACGTCGCCCGTGCGATAGGTTCTCGTAAGATCCTGGAGTTTTATGATTTCGCTCATGGCGGAATGGAGCCCTGCAAGTTCAACGCCGGCGCCGGCCCATGGGCGAGGTTGGGGCGAACGGGTTGCCGGTGGCCGCCGCGGCCGGGGGTGCCTGGACCGAGCTGATGCCGGTTGCAATCGCGTCGCCTTCCTTCAGGCCGCTGACCACCTCCGTCCAAGCCCCGTCGGTGATCCCGATTTCAACCTTGGCGGGGACCAGGGCGACCTTGTTCTCGTTGGTTCGCGCAAAATAAACGGTCCTGATTTCCCCGTCTCCGTTCTGGCCGCTGCCGGCCGGAGGCAGGGCGCTGCCGCCGTTTCGTTTTTCGCCGGCAAATCCGCCGGCCGCGGCGTTCGAAGGTGTGGCGCCGGTCAGGTCCGGCTTTCCCGGGCCTTTTCCGTGTGCGCGCGGAGGCGGGAGGATCGGAACGCCGTCGGGCGGGCGGAAGCGCAGCCCGGCGTTGGGAATGCGAAGGGCGCCCAGGCGCTGCGCGGTGATGATCGAGGCGTTGGCCGTCATGCCCGGCCGGAGCTTCAGGTCCTCGTTGTCGACGTCCACGATCGCAATGTAATTGACCACGTTCTGGTTGATGACCGGCTCGTAACGCACCTGGGTCACCTGTCCTGAAAAAGAGCGGGTCGGAAACGCGTCCACGGTGAAGTTGACGTTCTGCCCCTCCTTGACGCCGCCCACGTCCGCCTCGGAAACGTTGGCTTCAATCCTCATTTTCGACAAATCCTGCGCTATCGTGAACAGGGTGGGGGCGTTCAGGCTTGCCGCCACGGTCTGGCCCACGTCTACGGCCCGGGAAATCACGACGCCGTCTATCGGCGAATAGATGGTCGCGTGCGACAGGTCAACCTTGACGCGGTTGACCGCCGCGTCGCGGGTTTTCACGCTCGCTTCAGCCTGGCGCCACTCGGTCTGGGTCTTGTCGAAATCCGCCTTTGAAATGAGCTCTTCCTTGAAAAGATCCCGGGCCCGCTGAAGGTTGAGCGCGGCCAAATCCATGGAGGCGCGGGCGCTGCTCAGCTGGGCCTCGGCCTCCAGGAGCTGCTGCTGGGCGTTTGACGGATCGATCTGGGCGATGACCTGGCCGTTTGTCACGCGGTCGTTGAAATCAACCATTATTTCCGTGATTTTCCCGGAAAGCTGGCTGCCGACCGTGACCGTCTTGAGGGCCTCGAGCTGGCCGTTGGCAGTCACCACCTGTGTTATGTTCCCGCGCTGGATGACGGCCGTCTTGATTCCAGGCGGCGCCTTTGCGCCGATTTTCTTGATGCGCGGCCACGCCAATATGGCCAGCGCCCCCAGGATGGCGAGCGCGGCGGCGGCAAAAACAATCCGGCGGTGTTTCATGGTTGGTCCTGCAATTGTTGTTTTTTACGTTTCCGGCCAGTCGCGGCCCTGCAAGATTGCGCGCCCTTGAGCAGGAGGTCCACCAGCCCGCGGACGGGCAGCCGGAGCGCGTCACGCCCGCGCCTACGCGCGAGGCCGTGCAGCCCGCCCACGAAAGCGCAGGTGAAAGTGTGAATGTCAGCGTCGCTTCGTACCGCGCCCGCCCGGACACCCTCCTCCAGGATGCCCGCAAGGATTCCGTCCAGCCTGCGGTGGTGGCTTTGGAGCGCGGCCCGGGCGTCCGGCCGCCTGCGCGCGAATTCCGGGGACATGATGGCCGGGATCATCATGTGCCGCTCTCTGAGAACAGCGGTCAGCACCTCGCCGAAGGCGCACAGCTTGTCGCCTACAGGCTTGCCGGTCGCCGCAACCTTGGCCAGGCGCGCCTCGAGCTCGAGGAACCCGTCAGAGACAAGGCTGAAAAAAAGGTCCTCCTTGCTGCTGAAATACAGGTAGATGGTGCCCTTGCCGACGCGCGCGGCCGCGGCCACGTCGTCGAGGAGGACCTCGTGGAAGCGGCGGTCCCGGAACACCCGCTCGGCGGCCCGGAGTATTGCGCGGCGCTTGTCTGCTTTCATCCTTTTTCTCCGAAAACAAAACCCAGTCTAGTACTGACCAGTCAGTTTTGCAAGCGAAAAATAAAAAGAATTTTGGCCGCCGCGCCGGGGCGTTGTCAGGCCTGTCTTTTCAGCGCAATTTCTTGGAGAGCGCGGCGGTCGAGCTTGCCGGAGGGCGTGTACGGAAGGGAGTCGACAAGGACCCATTGGTCCGGGATGCGGGGGTCGGGCAGGCGTTTTGCGAGAAATGCTCGGAGCTCCCCGGGGGTGGGGGCGGGCTGGGATGGGTCGGGGACGACAAAAGCAATGACGCGTTGCCCCCTTCGCTCGTCGGGAACGCCTATGATGCCGCTGCGCTTGACCTTGGGATGCGTGTTGATAAGGTTCTCCACCTCGCCGGGCGAGATGTTGCAGGACTCGCGGACGATCATGTTCTTGATCCGGCCGACGAAGAAATAATAGCCGTCCGGATCCTGGCGCGCAAGGTCGCCCGTGTGGAGCCAGCCGTCCTTGTCGATTGCCGCAGCGGTCGCGGCGGGCATTTTGTAATAGCCTTTCATTATATTGTAGCCGCGCGCGACGAACTCGCCGTCGACGTTGTCGGGCAGGTCCTCTCCGGTCTCGGGGTCGACTATCTTGCACTCGACGCCCGGCAGGGCGCGGCCAACTGTGTTGACCCGCACCTCAATTGGGTCGTCAACGCGGCTCTGTGTGCAGCCGGGGGACGCCTCGGTCTGGCCGTAAACAATGGTAATCTGCGTCATGTTCATCTTTTCGATAACTTCCTGCATGACCTTTATCGGGCAGGGGCTGCCGGCCATGATGCCGGTTCGCACATGCGAAAAGTCCGTCTTGGCGAAATCCTC
>JAAZAB010000342.1 GCA_012514555.1 Lentisphaerota bacterium | reverse complement strand
GCGCCCGGAAAATCGGCCGGCCTGAGCGAGGCCGAGGCGCTCGGCAGGGCGCTGCAAGCGGAGAAGGCCTACCTGGCCGATATCATCCGGTACACTCCCGCACTCATCTGCGGCATCGCCCCCGACGGCTCCTGTAACTTCGCCAACCCGGCCGCCGTGCGCGCCACGGGCTACAGCGAAGCGGAAATTGTCGGGCAAAAGTGGTGGGACCTCCTGTACCCGGGCGCCGAGCGCGCCCAGGTGGACGCGCTGTTCAAGAATTTCGGCAACGGGGCTGTCCGCGATTACGAGATGACACTGACCGCCAAGGACGGCTCCAGACGCGTGGTCTCATGGAATTCGATCAACCGCTTTGACGGGGAAGGCCGGCTTCTGGAAGTCATAGCCTTCGGGCACGAAATCACGAAGCGAAAGCGGGCCGAAGCCGCGCTTGATGAAGAGCACCGGCGCCTGGAAAGCATCATCAAGGGCACCAACGTCGGGACCTGGGAATGGAATGTCCAGACTGGCGAGACCGTATTCAACGCGCGCTGGGCCGATATCATGGGCTACACGCTGGAAGAGCTGGCCCCGATCTCCATCGAAACATGGGTCAAACACACGCACCCGGACGACTTGAAGGCCAGCGGCGCGATGCTGGAGCGGGTATTCAGGAAGGAACTGGACTACTACGAGTATGAAGTCCGGATGAAGCACAAGGACGGGCGCTGGGTCTGGGTGCTCGACCGCGGGAGCGTGGCGAGCTGGACCGGCGACGGAAAGCCCCTCCTTATGTACGGCACGCACCAGGACATCAACACGCGCAGGCAGGTTGAGGAATACCGCCGGATGTCCCACGAGGTTCTATCCATCATCAACTCGGACCTGGAATTCAAGGACGCGATCCGGCGGATTCTTGCCGTCGTAAAACAGGGCGCGGCTGTGGACGCGGTGGGTATCCGCCTCAGCAGTGGCGATGACTTTCCTTATTACGCCGCCGACGGGTTCCCGGACGGCTTCATGCTCACGGAAAACTCGCTTTTTGCCAGGGACAAGGATGGCGGGGTTTGCAGGGGCAAGGACGGCCGGGCCTGCCTGGAATGCGCATGCGGGCTGGTTCTTTCGGGGAAACCCGGCCTGGCCAGTCCCCTGTTCTCGCCCGGAGGCAGCTGCTGGACCAACGATCTTTCGGCGCTGCTCGATATTCCGGCCTGCGAGGACCCCAGGCTTCACCCGCGAAACCGCTGCGCCCTTGAAGGGTTCAAGTCCTCCGCGCTTGTTCCCATTCACGCAAGAACGAAAATAGCCGGGCTCCTGCAGCTCAACAGCCGCGGGCAAAACCGCTTTTCCCAGCCTGCCATCCAGGCCCTCGAAGACGTTGCCAGCCACATCGGCGAGGCGCTGATGCGCAAGAAGGCGGAGGATGCGCTGCGGGAGGCAAAGGAAGCCGCGGAAAGGGCCAATGCGGCCAAGAGCCAGTTCCTGGCCAACATGAGCCACGAGATTCGAACGCCCATGAACGCCATTCTCGGCTTCTCGGAAATACTGGCCGGGCAGGTTGAAGACCCCTCGCACAAGGAGTTCCTGGCCACTATCAGGGCCAGCGGCAGGTCGCTCCTCGGCCTTATCAACGACATCCTGGACCTGTCCAAAATCGAGGCCGGTATGCTGAAGATCGAATGCACGGCCGTTGATCCCAGGGCGCTTTTCAACGAAATTCAGAGGATTTTCGATCCGGAGATCAAGCGGAAGGGCCTTTGGTTCAAGACCGAGATCGATCCCGGGCTGCCGCCCGCCCTGGTTCTCGATGAAATCCGCATGCGCCAGATTTTCCTGAACCTGGTCGGCAATGCCGTGAAGTTCACGAGCCGGGGCGGCATCACGCTGTCCGCATCCATGCGCAACATTCATGCCGACCGCAGCGCGATGGAACTGGTTTTCGGCGTGCAGGACACAGGGATAGGAATAGACCGCGGCCAGCAGGACTTGATCTTCAAGGCGTTTCACCAGCAGACGGGCCAGAGCCATGCCAAATATGGCGGCACCGGCCTCGGGCTGGCAATCTGCAAGCGGCTGGTTGAAATCATGGGCGGCCGCATCAGCGTGACCAGCGCGGTCGGACAGGGAAGCCTGTTCCAGGTGATTCTCGCCGACGTGCCCGTGGCGGCAGCCGCGCCGGAAACCGCTCCCGGCGCCGCGGCCCAGGCGCCCGCCTGCGATTTCGAGCCCGCACGCATCCTGCTGGTTGACGACGTCGCGGTCAACCGGACGCTGCTCAGAAAATTCCTGGACTTTCCCGGGTTCGTGTTTGACGAGGCCGAAACGGGGAATGAGGCGCTTGAGGCCGTAAGGCGGCGGCGGCCGGACCTGGTGCTGATGGACGTGAAGATGCCGGGCATGGCAGGCCCGGACCTGCTTCGCCGAATGAAGTCCGACCCGTCCCTGGCCGGGATTCCCGTGATTGTCGTCACTGCCTCGGCAATGAAGGAGCAGGAAGACGAGTTGAAGGCCTTGGGCTGCGACGGCTACCTTCGGAAGCCGGTTCTGCGCGGCGAATTGATCAAGGCGGTTTCCCCCTTTCTGAAACAGAAGGCGCCCGCGAAGCCGGCGCCCTCTCCTCAGCCCGCCGGCCGCCTCGACTTTGACCGCGGCGCCGCGGATGGCGACCGCGCGCGCCGGGCCGAGCTTGCCGGGCTGCTGCGCTCGGAGCACATGGACGCATGGCGCCGGATCAGCGGGAACATGAACATGAATCGAATCCGGGATTTCGCAAAGCTCATGGGGGAACTGGCCGGGCAGTACGGCATGGCGCCCCTGTCCGCGTGGGCCGACGCGCTCCGCCGCCAGGCGGACACTTTCGACATCGAGCGCATGAAAAACACGCTTGAATCTTTTCCGCGGCTGGTTGACGAGATTGCCGGCGCGGAGCGGGGAAAGCCGGAGAACTGAAAGCGGGGAAAAAAGAACGGGAATACGGACGCGGGCCCAGGCCATGGCCGCGAAGCGGCCAAGCCCCTGGTTCTCATCGTTGACGACATGGCCGAGAACCTCCGGGTCCTCGGCAACATCCTCCAGAACGACGACGCCTGCGCGATCGCGGTCGCCACCTCCGGGCAGGAGGCGCTTGACTCCGTGGCCGCCGAGACGCCGGACCTCATCCTGCTGGACGTCATGATGCCCGGGCTGGACGGCTACGAGGTTCTGGACCGGCTCAAGGCCGCGCCCGGAACAAGCGATGTCCCGGTCATTTTCCTGACGGCGAAAGTCGAACCGGAGGACATAGTCAAGGGCCTGGCCCGCGGCGCCGTGGATTACGTCACCAAGCCCTTCAACAGCGCCGAGCTGCTCGCGCGCGTTCACACCCACCTTGAACTCCGGCGCTCGCGCCAGGCCGTCGCGCGGATCAGCCGCGAGCGCAAGGAACTCCTGCACATGCTCTGCCACGACCTGGCCAATCCGCTCGGCGCCATAGCCGGGTTCCTGGAAATTGCCGACACTCCCGAATACCTTTTCAAGGTCAAAAAACACATCAGCCAGGCGGCCGGCGCCGGGCTGGGGATTATCGCGCTGATCCGGAAGATGCAGGCGCTGGAGGAGGGCAAAATCCTCATGCAGGCGGTGAGCCTGCCGGACGCAGTGCGGGAATCCGCGGCCATTCTCGAAAACCTGTTTGCCCGCAAGGAGATAAAGCTGGAACTGCAACTGGAGCCGGGGGCCATGGTGCGCGCCGAAGCGACTTCGCTTGTGAACTCCGTCCTGAACAACCTGCTGACCAACGCGGTGAAGTTTTCGCCGCGCGGCGGACGCATCCGGGTGGCGCTCCAGGCCGGGGCCGGCCGGGCGCAGCTGGCCGTCCGCGATGAGGGGATCGGCATGCCGCCCGCTCTTTTGCGCGACCTTTTCGACCTGCGCAAGACCACCAGCCGTCCGGGCACGGAGGGCGAAAGCGGGACCGGCTTTGGCATGCCCCTGGTAAGGCGCTTCATGCGATCCTACGGCGGCGACATCGTCGTGACCTCCTCGGAAACGGGGCCGGGCCGGGGCACGGAAGCCGTGCTGACTTTTCAAATCGCGCCAGGCGGCGCGCCGGGCGCGTAGCGCGAGCCCTTTCTCGGTGATGGCGCGCCTGTCGGCGCGCGGCCCCGCGAGATGGTCTTGCGGCTTTCTGAAGCAGCCATGGGGCGCGCTGGAGAAACAATAAAAATCATCTCGCATTTCCGCTCCGGATATGGCATATTTACATTGGGTCAATTAAGACATATTGGATTTTAACGATATTCAGTGGCGGAGGTGGCGTATGCTCGGTTGGAAACGCGCGGAAATTGTCGCTGCGATGGCGATGCTTCTGTCGCTGCCGGCATCCGCCCTGAGCACATGGACCGGCGCGGCGGACAACGATTGGTTCAACCCGGACAACTGGGATCCGAACGGGGTGCCACAGGCCGGCGCGTCCGTCCTGATAAACGGATCCTCGGCGGTCATGCTGACCAATTCCACGCCGCAGCTGGCGGACTTCTCCATACAGAACACGTCACGCCTGACTTTCTCGAACTGGAACACCACGCTCAACGCGTGGAACGTGAGCATCGGCGGCGGCGTCGGCCGGGAAACGGCCACGCTATACCACGCCAAGAGCGATACAAGCGAGAATTCGGGCAACACCAACAGGATATTCATCGTCTGCTCCAACCTTGTCGTTCACACCAACGGCATGATCAACGCGGACAACGGCGGGTATTGGGGGGGCACTAACAAGCCGGGGCTGGGCCCCGGCGGAAGCCACATGACGAACGGCGCGGCCCACGGCGGCCTTGGCGGCGGCGTTCCGGGTTCGAACGGGGTCTGCTACGGCTCTTCGAATTTCCCGGTGGAACTGGGAAGCGGCGCCTCCCTTGGGGATGGGGCACAAAACCCTGGCGGCTACGGTGGCGGCTGCATCAGGATCAGCGCGCTCAACCAGGTGATTATCAACGGGGTTGTCTCCGCGAACGGCAGCAACGGGGTGGCCAGGATG
>JAAZAB010000341.1 GCA_012514555.1 Lentisphaerota bacterium | reverse complement strand
TTCAAGCCGATCGTATTTGAAGGCGCAATCACCACCGCCCAGTTTGTGCCCTGCCCCATGATGCCGAGAACCGGCGACGCGCCGATGAGCACATTCGTTATATCAGATCCATCCCCAATGGCGATCGGGGCATTGGTGATGGTCAGGACAGTCCCGCCGGAACACGGGCCATTGGGTGGAGCGATTTCCGCCGTGAGAATTATAAGGTGCAGCGTTGCTTCTTTCTGGATATTATAATCAGCCAAGGTTCGTCCATCCATCAGCACCTTGCCGGCAAAAATGAGCCGCTGCAAGGCAGGCGGAATTCCTTCCTTGTCACGGATCTTGTCCTTGACGCATGCAATGGTGTCGGTTGGCTCCACCTCAAGGGTGATGTGTTTGCCCGTAAGGGTTTTGACAAATATCTGCATGCCCATGGCCGGGAATGCCAGCGCACCGCAAGCAAGGCACAGGATTGCCCAGAAAAGACCGACGTGACGATTTCCAGCGCCTCGGTTAGCAAAGCTTCCCTTCAAAAAGCCATGCATATTGTCCCTCCCTGTTGTTTCTCGCCCTTCGAATCCTTCTTCCTTGGGTTTGGATATTGGATATTCGCCTGCTTTATCGGCGGGCGGCCGGGGCCCATGCTTCGCCGAAGCGGCTTCGCAGCGCGAGCCGGCCGCCCCCCTGGGAGCGCGGCCGTGCCGGCCGCTTTTGTAGCCGCGTCGCTGTGCGACGCGCTTAGGCGTCGCGTGCAACGCGACGGCTACACAGAAGGCTTTTGGGGCCGGCAAACCATCTTTCATCCTGTTTTCTTCGGCGGCGGAGGCCCGCCGTCCTCCATGTGGAACGCATCCGGCGTCTCTTCTGTAGCGCGCCACGGCGTGGCGCGATTCGTGGATTATGAGGGACGAAACCTCGCGTTTCTTTGTTCCTTGAATTTGGATATTGGTTGGGGCATCGATATCGAAATCGCTATCGGGATCGGGATCGAAAGAAGAAGGAAGCAACGGGTTGCGACGACAACATCGAAGGGCTCGATGCCGATTCCGATAGCGATACCGATAGCGATTTAGAGATGGAAGCAAGCCCCAAGCACCGGCGGTCTGCGAGATTCTGGATTCTGTTTCCTAAATCCTCTCCCCTCTCCCCTCTCTCCATTCCTGCTTTCCTGATTTCCAAATAGTCTCCCGTATTTTCTGACCTTCTTTCGATACCGATACCGATAGCGATTTCGATAACGGTTTTCCCCTCCCCAACTCAAAACTCAAAACCCAAAACTCAAAACTCTCTCCTATCCCCTCTATCCTATCCCCTATCCCCTGGTTCCCCCCCCCTATCCCCTATATCCTCTCCCCTCGTCCTCGCTTACCCGCGCACCTGGCCGTTGCCGCGCACAACGTATTTATATGTAGTCAATTCAGCGAGGCCCATGGGGCCTCGCGCATGCAGCTTGTCGGTGCTTATTCCGATCTCGGCGCCCATGCCGAACTCGCCGCCGTCCGTGAAGCGCGTGGACGCGTTCACGTACACGGCCGCGGAATCCACCCCGCGGGCAAACGCGTCCTGCGCAGCTTTCGAAGATGCCACGATGGCGTCCGAATGGCGCGACCCGTACTTCATGATATGGTCAACAGCCGCCTCAACCGACGGGACCACGCCGACCGTCATGATCAAGGCGAGATATTCCTCGTGCCAGTCCTGCTCCGCCGCGGCCTTCATTCCGGGTACAATGGCGCGCGCCTTCGCATCCCCGCGCAATTCCACGCCCTTCGATGAGAGCAGCGCTGCCATTCCGGGCAGGAACGAGGGGGCAATGCGCTCGTGGACCAGGACCTTTTCGGCGGCATTGCACACGCCGGGCCGCTGGCACTTGGCGTTCTCGATGATCCGCAAAGCCATGCCAACATCCGCGCTTTCGTCCACGTACACGTGGCACACGCCCTTGTAATGCTTGATCACCGGCACCCGCGCCTGTTCCGTCACGGCGCGGATCAATCCTTCGCCGCCGCGCGGAATGGCAAGGTCCACCTTGCCTGTCAGCCGGACAAGCTCGCCCACCGCATCCCGGTCGGCCGTGCGCACCAGCTGGATCGCGTTCCCGGGCAGCCCGCGCTTCATGCCGCCCTCCAGCATAACGTCCACTATCACGCCGCTCGTGCGGATCGCCTCGCTGCCGCCGCGGAGAATAACCGCGTTGGATGCCTTGAAACACAGCGCCGCCGCGTCCGCCGTGACGTTGGGCCGGGATTCGTAGATGACGGCGATCACGCCGATGGGCACGCTGACCTTGACCAGGCGCAATCCGTTCGGGCGCGCCCAGGATCGGAGTTTTCTCCCGACCGGGTCCGGCAGCGCGGCCACGTCGCGCAAGCCCCGGGCCATGGCCGCGACCCGGCCCGCGTCCAGCATGAGCCGATCCAGCATGGCCGGGGAGAGCCCGGCCTTGCGTCCGGCCTCCACGTCCCCGCGGTTCGCGGACAGTATCCGCCCGGACTGCCTGTCCAGCTCGTCCGCCATGGCCTTGAGAATCGCGTTTTTCTTCCGGGCATTGAGCAGCGCCAGCTCCCGGCTTGCGGCCACGGCCCGGTCCGCAAGAATCGTCATGTCATCGCGCAGGCTCATTGTTTCCCCCGGCCACCGCCATGTTGTCCCGGTGCACCACTTCCTCGCAGGCTTCCGCGCCGAGAATGCTTTTTATATCGGCCGTGTGGCGCCCCATGATCCGGCGGACATCCCCGCTGGAATACTCCGAAAGGCCCCGGGCGACAATGGCGCCGTCAGGGCCGCGGATGTCCACGGCGGCCCCGACGCCGAACTCGCCATCCACGGCCTTTATGCCGATGGGCAGCAGGCTTTTCCCTTTTTCCGCAATTGCATGGCGCGCGCCCTCGTCAACCACCAGCGCGCCCTGCGGTCTGTGGAAATAGGCGATCCAGCGTTTTCTCCCGTTCAGCGCGCCGCCGTCATCCGCCGGGCCGATCAGCGTCCCCACATCCCTGCCCGCCAGTATGCCGGACACCACCCCGGGGCGCCGTCCGTCCGCTATCACCACGCAGCCGCCCGTCTGCGCCGCGGCCCGTGCCGACTGCAGCTTGCTTGCCATGCCGCCCGTGGAAAGCTCGCCGCCCTTGCCATGCGCCAGCCCAAGCACCTCGTCCGTCACCGTCCCGACAAAAGCCACCCGCCGCGTCCGGCCCGCGCCCGCGGGCTTGCGCAGGCCGTCGGCTGTGGTCAGCAGTATCAGCAGGTCGGCCTGGACCAGGTGGACAACCAACGAGGCGAGCAAATCGTTGTCCCCGAACTTTATTTCGTCCACGGCCACCACGTCGTTCTCGTTCACGATCGGAACAATGCCCGCGCGCAGCATTGCCAGCATCGTGTTCCTCGCGTTCAGATGCCGCGCCCGCTGCTTGAGATCGTCGTGAGTCAGGAGCACCTGCCCGATCTTGCAGCGGCAGGCCGAGAAGAGCCGTCCGTAAAGCGCCATCAGCCTGCACTGCCCCACCGCGGCGGCCATCTGCAGCTCAGGCAGCGAAGTCGGCCGCCGCTTCATTCCAAGGTGCTCCATGCCCGAGCCGATGGCGCCGGAAGTGACCACGATTACCTCGCGGCCTTCCTGCCGGAACGCGGCGATCTCGCGAACGAGGCCGCGGATCCTGTTCGCCTGCGGCCGGCCCGCATGCTGCACAAGCACCCGGCTGCCAAGCTTGATCACAACCCGGCGCGCGGTCCTGACCCGCTCGCGGCACCGCTCAATGCGGGGATCCAATTCATCCCGCTTTTTCATTCCACGTCGCGCTCCGCCGGGTTACCGTCTTCGGCTACCTGACCTGCGCCGGGCCCGCTTCCTGAGGCTGCTGCTGTCCGGCAGCCTTGCCGGGGTTTTTCAGCTTGTGCCCGTCAATAATCCCCTTCAGGTGCTCGATATATTTCACGGGCCCGCCTTCCTGGTAGCCAGTTGTGCCGGCCAGGGCGCCGTCCGGGGCCAGTATGATGACTGTTGGGTAGCCCCTGATGCCGTATTTTTTGGCCAGCTTCTTGTTCTGGGCCTTAAGAGCGTCGTCCTGTTCCTTCGCCTTCGGAAAATCCACCAGCACGCAGACCAGGTTTTCCCCGGCAAATTTCTTGAACTCGTCCTTGCTGAAAACCTCCTTGTCCAGCCTGATGCACCAGCCGCACCAGTCGGAGCCGCTGAAATCAAGAAGCATGTACTTCCCTTCCTTGCCCGCGGCCGCCGATGCTTTTTCGAAATCGGTTTCCCAGCCGCCGCCATGAGCAACCGCGCCAAGAGCGCCAACCATTGCGGCCGCCAGCAATGCCGACACAAATCTGTTCATTGGAACATCCCCTTTCGTTTCAGCGTTTTTTTCACGACACCTCGTTCCCTTGGATTGTGCAAAGCATTGAGTCTAATTGGATCACAGGTTGCCCTCAAGGAAAAAGCGAGCCCGGCATTCCGCCGCCAGGGCTACGAACGGACTTCCTTCAGAACGGCCACGCCGCAGGGCGGAAGGTTGAGAACATCCACATGCCGGCGGCCTGTCAGCAGGTTGATGACAGGCCGCTCGATCTTCAGCGATGCTTTCCTGTTGCCGGTTTCGACGACCACCCGGCCGCGGCCGGCGGGGCCTTCCCGCGGCACGACCAGAAGGTTGGGATCGGCCTCGGCGACCGGTTTCACGCCGGCCTTCGCCGCTATCCCCGCAAACAGGTCAAGGTACGCGGCCGGCGGCAACTGCGTTCCGAGCAGGATGATCCGGCCTTTTCCGATTTTCCGCTCCACCGCGGCGGCAAGGCCCTTCATGGGGCCTTCGGTATACAAGGCCAGCGCGCGGCCGCCCGCAAGCTCGTAGCTGTCGAACCACAGCGAGCCCTGGGTTTCAGCGCCGTCACTGAAGCGCAGGCCGAAGGTCCGGGGATCGCCCGGGATTTCATAGCGCACCCGGACTCCGGCCCATTCCTCCATGGAGCCGTAGGGGCCATGCGGGAACTTTGTCGCCTCCGTGTCCCGGATATCGGTGAAAGGCCCGGCAACCCAGGCGCCGCCTGCGCGGATCCAATCCAAAAGCCGCCCGCGAAGGCCGGCTTCGTCAAGCGCGGGGAGAAAGGGCGAAAGAACGAGCCTGTAGGGCGCGAGATCGGCGGCCGCGTCTATGAGGTCGGGCCGGTACTGCTTCTCAACCAGCGGGCGCCACACGGAGCGGACAAGCGACCCGTGGTAGCTGAACGATTTCACGATGGGCTGGAAGGTGAAAAGCCACCAGGCCAGGCACGAATAATGTATCGCCAGGCCGGTATTGACCGGCCTGGTTCCGTTCAGGAAAGGCCCGGCCTTGCGGAGCCCGGCGGCGACCTCGCGCACTTCGTCGAATATGTGCAGGGGCCGGCCGGCGCTGGAGACGACCGAGCCGTGCATCAGCTCCTGGCCGGCCCGGTGCGCGCGCCAGAGCCAGTAGAGGTTGGCTTCGCCGCCGAGCGCGAAGGGCAGCCAGGAGTTGGCGCGGCAGAAGCCGCTCTCGCGGTAGCCGTTGGCGGCCCCGCCGCCGTTCCAGCAGGTGGATGTTTCCGTGTTCCAGAAGGGCGCAGGCTTGATTGGGCGGCAGATGTCCATCCAGAAGGGCGCCTCCCACAGGCTGTCCATCGAGCAATAGTGGTTGTACTGCACCAGGTCGAGCGAGCGGTGAATGTCGTGATAGCTCAGGCCCATGCCCGGCATCATGTCGGTGCCCACGGGCTGTTTGACCGTGAGCCGGTGCAGAATGCCGGCCTGGTGGCTGCAGAAAGCCGCGTAGGAGTCGGACTGGAAGCGCATCCAGGCCGTGAGCAGGGAGGGGTGGTGACCGGCGCTGCTGCGGGGCACGGGCAATTCCGCGAACGACGTGTAATCCTGGCTCCATAGACGGTTGCACCAGGCTGCGTTGAGCGCCTCGATCGTGCCGAAGCGCGCGCGCATGGCGTCATGGAACATGCGCAGGCAGACCGGACAGCAGCAACCGCGCCCGCTGTGCGGATAGAGCTCGTTGTCGATCTGCCAGCCGATGACGTTGGGGTCGCGGCCGAATTCCCGGGCAAGCGCGGTGACGATGCGCCCGCAGTGGCCGCGATAGACGGGGCTGTTGGAGCAGACGTGGCGGCGCGCGCCATGCTGGTTGGGAACGCCGTTCTCGTCCACGAAAAGCACCTCCGGATAGCGGCTGGTCAGCCAGGCCGGCGGCGTGGCCGTGGGCGTGCACATGATGGCGGCAATGCCGGCCTTGCCCAGCTTGTCCACGACCGTGTGAAGCCAGTCGAAATCGTAACTACCCTCCTGCGGCTCCATGCGGCTCCAGGCGAACTCGGCTACGCGCATGACGTTCATGCCCGCCTTCTTCATAAGCGCGATGTCCTCGTCCACCTGTTCCAGGGGCCAGGCTTCGGGATAGTAGGCGGCGCCAAAATATGGAGGTGCTGCTTTCTTTTTCATCGCTGTCTCCTGGAAAAGGCATCTTGCAGGCGCGGCGGCGCATGCAGCATGAGATACGCCTGAACTTCCAGGCATATGCCCGGCAAAACAGCCGCCGTCCGCAGTGGGGCCAACCGGATAAGAAACAATGCCGGCAATGAGTTCAGGCGCCGGGCTTCATTTCGCTTGGATTCGGGGTTTTCAGTATCAGGAACGACGCATTCTCCTTGGATGCATTCCGGATGCTCATGGGAGTGTTGAAAGCGACAGGGAGCAGGTCCCCCTTGGCGGCAACAGTATCGCTGCCGGCCAGGGTCACAACGATTTGGCCCTCGACAATCAGAAGGTGAACGTTTGAGTTAGCGCTGTGTTGCGGAACCTGCTGCCCCGGCTTCAGCGCAACCTGCATGACGAGGAGGTGCTTTTGGTCCACGAGTTGGCGCTTCCCAGCCTGGCCATCGGCGTATGGAATGTCCTCGAATACGTTCTTCATATTTTCCCCTCCCATTGCATTCAGCACGATCATCAACACCGCGCACGTTGCCGCAAGAAGAGCCTTCATGTTATCCGCTTCCTTTCCGACCGGAGATGTTGTTACCGGTTAATCCCGCAGTATGGGGCATTGGCCGGCGGAAGTCAATGGAATGGCCGCGGTCCGGAGCGCGGGGCCGGGCAAAGGGGGTTTGGGGTTTTGAGTTTTGAGTTGAGAGGCGCGGGGACAGACAATCTGTCCTGGCGCGTCGCACAGCGACGCGGCTACACAGAAGGCTTTTGGGACTGGCAAACCATCTGTCATCCTGTTTTCTTCGGCGGCGGAGGCCCGCCGCCCTCCATGTGGAACGCATCCGGCGCCTTCTGTAGCGCGCCACGGCGTGGCGCGATTGACCCTTCTGGATTCTGTCTTCTGCTTTGAGCCCTTGGACGTTGAATATTCCTTGTTAGATATTGGATATTCGCCTGAAATCGACAGGCGGCCGGGGCCCATGCTTCGCCGAAGCGGCTTCGCAGGGCAAGCCGGCCGCTTC
>JAAZAB010000033.1 GCA_012514555.1 Lentisphaerota bacterium | reverse complement strand
TGGAGACCATGCGGTAGAAGAGGCCGATGCCGGCGCGGTCCACGCCCGAGACCGGCTCGTCGAGAAGCAGGAGGTCTGGCAGGGGGTCGAGTGCGAGAGCCAGGAGCACGCGCTGGAGCTGGCCCCAGGAGAGCCGGCCCAGCTTTTGTTCCGCCAGGTCCTGCGCCTCGACGAGCGCGAGCTGCCCGAGGGCGCGCGCCCGGAAGCGGCCCGATATTCCCGCCCAGACCGGTCGGCGCGAGCCGGCGGCCGCCAGGAGGTCCAGCACGGAGATCGGGGAAGTCGTGTCGATGTCGAAACGCTGGGGCACGTACCCGATGCGCGGGGCCGAATTGCGCCCCTTGTTCCGGGCATGGATGAACCGGACCTGCCCGGTGTGCGGCAGCTCGCCGATGATGGCGCGCAGGAGCGTGGTTTTTCCCGCGCCGTTGGGGCCGATGAGCGCCGTGAGCTCGCCGCAGTGGATGTGCAGGTTGATGTGCTCCACAATGGCCGATTGTCCCAGCGTCACGCTGAAGTCCTCAATGCGCGTGCAGCACAGGCCGCAGGCCGGGCAGGTTGTCGGAGGGGAGTTCATTTCAAGGCCTTTTGCAGCTCGCGCAGGTTCTCTTCCATGATCCTGATGAACGCGCCGGGCTCGGGCGGGCCGGTCACCGCCGGGTCGAGCGCGAAAACGGTTGCGCCGGTTTCCCGGGCGATGACCTGTGCCGCGCGGGATGAGTACTGCGGCTCCGCGAAAATCGCCTTCACTCCCGCCTTGCGGATGATCTCAACCGTCCCGGCCAGTTCGCGGGCCGAGGGTTCGGACCCGGGTTCGCGGGCGATCGCCGCCGCTATGTTCAGGCCATAGGCGCGTGCGAAGTAGGGAAACGCCTCGTGGAAAGTGACGATGTCGCGCGTGCGAAGGTCTGAGAGGCCGGAGCGCATGCGCGCGTCAAGGGCGCGGAGCTTGTCCGCGTATTGCTCTGCGTTTGCGCGAAAGGCGGCGGCGCGCGCCGGGTCAATCCTGGAGAGGCCATCGGCGAGATTCCGGACCTGCACGATGGCGTTGGATACGCTGAGCCAGACGTGCGGGTTGACAACGTTGTTTTCGCGGAGCATCGGAATGCCTTCGCTTAGATCCAGCACGCGGATGCCGGGCGCGTGCTTCATGGCCTTGTCCATGAACGATTCCATGCCTCCCCCGTTCACGACGAACACGTCCGCATTCGATATTCTGACGAGGTCGCCCGGGGTAATGGAATAGTCGTGCAGGCACCCGGCGGAGGGCTGGGCCATGTTGGCGACCTCTACGCCGGGCATGTTGCCGGCCACGTTGAGGGCGTGAATGTACACCGGGTAAAAGGAGGTGAGAATGCGCAGAGTTCCGGGTTTTTCCGCCGCGCCCGCGGGCGCGAAGGCGGCAAGCAGGAATGCGATGACGGAATGCCTCAACAATGGAATGTCCTTCATGAATCCGGCTCCCGGCTGCATATTCTCGCGCTCGCTTGTCACTTCCGCAGAATGCGGATGGTGACAGTCCTGTTGCGCCGCCGCATTTCCGGCGTGGTGTTGGGGTAGGGCGGACTGTCCTCGCCTTTTGATATTGCCTTCAGGCTCGATGCCCGGATTTTTCCATGGTCGCGCCAGAGCGCAAGCGCGGCGTCGGCGCGGGCCTGGGCGAGAGCCCGGTTGTCCGGGAATGCGCCGGACGTGATACGGCCGGGGTCGGCATGACCCTGGAACACGAACTGAAATGCGTCCGCCTGCCCTGCGCAGGCCCCGGCAACCTTGAGCAGGCGCCTTCTGCCCTCCTCGGAAAGTTCGGCGCGCGCGCTGAACAAGCTCTCGGCGAAAACGACAAGCAGCTCGTTTGAGGCGGCCGTCACGCGCACTCCCGGCACGGAGATGTCAGGCCAGGCTGCCGGTCCTGGCGCGGCCGCGCCAGGCAAGTCATGGCCGGGCTCGGGCGCGCTTGCCGGCAACGCGCCCATTCCGGGATCGGCGGCTGGCGCCTGAGGCGCAGGGCTCGGGGCGGGGCTGGCGGAGAATTGATTGGGCACGCTCGCAGCGTCCGTTTTCGCCGGCGCGCCGGCGCGCATGAATAAAGCGAAAGCGAGCGCAGCCAACACGATGACGAACGCGCCAATGAGCAGCGCCGCGCCGGAGGCGGTCATGGACGGGAACCTGCTGCCTCCAAGGAACGATTCGGGGCGCCCGACAGGGAAGCGCCGGATGAAAGATTCTCTTCCTGATTTGGGAACGGAAGATCGTGCGGCAGCCTCGCGCCGGGCGGCCCTTGCCGGGATTGTTTGACCCTTTGCCTCAGGCGTTGTCCGGGCGTCCTTGGAAGCCTGAATGTTCCGGTCCGTTGCCCCGGTGCGGCCGGGGATGTTTTCCTTTTCCAGCGCCCCGGCCATCCCGTTCAGCCCCTCTTCATGATGCCCGGCTTTGCCGGCACGCTCGCCGCGGCCGGGCTTTGCCGGGGCTTCGGGCGCCTTGTTTTCCACGGCAACCGCCGGTGGCGGAATGGCGGCGTTGCCGCCCGGCTCCGGCCCCGCCGGTGAAGCGCGCGGCGGTTCCGCCGGTGGCAGGGGCGCGCCGAACGGCAGTTCGAGCTGCGTGCAGTTCCGCTGGGCTCCCGGGCTGCGGCCGGAGAGGGATGAGAAGGTTCTGGACATGTTCCTCCGCGGTCAGAGTTCTACGCTGTCGCCGGGTTCCGGCATAATTACCCTGGTATTGCCGGAGGCCCGGAGCGCCTCCGCGAGCGCGAGGCGCTGATCGGGTTCGCCGTGCACCAGCGCTATTTGCGCCGGCCGGGCGGCGCGCGCGTATTCGAGAAGCTCGTTCCTGTCCGCATGCCCGCTGAAGGCGTTGAGCACGTCCACCTCCGCGCGCACGTTGAACCAGTCGCCGAAGATGCGGACCTTGGGCGCTTTTTCGATCAGCCGCCGGCCAAGGGTGTGGCCGGCCTGGAACCCGACGATGAGAACGAGGTTGTCGGGGTTCCCGATGCCGTGCTTGAGGTGGTGCAGGATGCGGCCGTTTTCGCACATGCCTGAGCCCGCGATGACTATGCACGGACGGTTGGACGATGTGACTGCCTTGGACTCGTCCACCGATGCCGTGAAGCGGACCCAGGGCGGCGACATTACGCTGCCTGACTTGCTGCGCAGGCTGAGGTAGTCGGCGTCCATGTAATCGTGGCATTTTTCGAACACGCGCGTGACCGAGGCGGCCATCGGGCTGTCGACATAGACGGGCAATTCGGGCAGGCGCCCGTCCGACACCAGCGTGGAAAGGTGGTAGAGAATTTCCTGCGCGCGCTCGAGGGCAAAGGATGGAATCAGCACCTTGCCGCCGCGCCCTATGGCGCGCTTGACGGCCGCGCAAAGATGGTCGTCCGCGCTGGTTGCGTCGGCGTGGAGCCTTCCGCCGTAAGTGCTTTCAAGGACCAGGAGATCCAGCCCGGTAAGAATGTCGGGGTCGCGGATTATGGGCAGGTTCTTGCGGCCAAGGTCAAAGGCAAAGCCGATCCTGGCCTTGCGCCCCGCCTCTTCGAGCTCGAAAAGGTGCAGGGCGGCCCCGAGTATGTGCCCGGCTTCCACGAAGGTCATGCGGGCGCCGGGCGCCAGCTCCATGCTTTCGCCGTAGCGATGACCCTTGAAGAGGCGCAGGGAGCGCACCGCATCCTCCACGGTGTAGAGCGGAATGACTGGCGGCTCGCCCTGGCGGTTGGTCTTCTGGTTCAGGTAGGCGGCGTCCTGTTCCTGGATCCTGGCTGAATCCTTCAGCATGATGTCGCAGAGCAGCGCGGTGGCCGTGGTCGCGTGAACGGCGCCGCGAAAGCCGGAGCGGGCCAGCGTGGGAATGTTGCCGCAATGGTCTATGTGCGCGTGGGACAGCGCGACAGCGTCTATTTCCCCGGGCTCGAAGGAGAAATGTTCGTTCATGGCCCGCGCTTCGGCGCGCCTGCCCTGTGACATTCCGCAGTCGCGCAGGATTCGCGCGCCGTTGATTTCCACCAGGTGCTGGGAGCCCGTGACGGTGTTGACGCCGCCGATGAATTGAACGCGCATGATGGAATCCTCCTGCCTCTGAATTGGCAATTCAGGCTGCAAGTGAAAAGACTACTTATAGCCTATGCGGGCCCCGGGCAAAAGCGAAAAAACACGAATCTCGGCTGATCCCACGGCTGCGTCAAGAACGCCGTAAGACCGGGTCGCGAGGACGCTCGCCCTCCATTTCCTCCTGTGTTTCGTTTGCACTGGCGGCGGGCCTCCGCCGCCGTTCTTGACGCAGCCCCGCGTCTGATCGGGCGCCCCGTGGAATTGGCTTGAGCGCGCGGGGCGCTTGCATAGAATGTAGCGCCGGTGCCGTAATCCTTTGAAACGACCCGGAGATTGCCATGCTCGATATCAAGTACATGCGGGAACACGAACAGGATGTGCGCGATGCCATGCGGAGGCGCGGCGCGTCCGCGCCGATCGAGAAGGCCCTCGACCTGGACAGGGAGCGGCGCCGGCTGGTGACCGAGGTGGAAAACCTGAAGCGCGAGCGCAACACGGCGTCCGAGGCCATAGGCAGGCTGCGAAAGGAAGGCAAGGACGCTTCGGAGCGGCAGCAGGCGGTGCGCGCCATCGGCGACAGGATATCCGGGCTGGACAGCCGCGTGCGCGATATCGAGGCCGAGCTGCGCGGCGTTCTGCTCGCCATTCCGAACGTGCCGCATGCCAGCGTGCCCGACGGCAAGGGCGCGGAGGACAACGTGGCAATCCGCGCATGGGGCTCTTTGCGCAAGTTCGATTTCAAGCCAAGGCCCCATGTGGAGATCGCCGAAAACCTTGGCGCGGTGGATTTTGCGCGCGCAGCCCGCATGACCGGCGCCGGGTTCCATGTGTTCGTGGGCCAGTGTGCGCGCCTTGAGCGCGCGCTGATCCAGTTCATGCTCGATCTGCACACACGGGAGCACGGATACACCGAGGTTTCAACTCCTTTCGTCTGCAACTCCGCCGCCATGACGGGCACCGGGCAGCTTCCCAAAATGGCGGAAGACATGTATTTCCTGGACAAGGACGGACTCTACCTTGTCCCGACCGCGGAGGTGCCGGTGACAAACATTTACCGGGAGGAGATCATCGAGCGGCCGCTGCCGGTCTACCTGACCGCCTATTCCCCCTGCTTCCGGCGCGAGGCGGGCTCGGCGGGCAAGGAGACGCGCGGCCTGATCCGCGTGCACCAGTTCGACAAGGTTGAAATGGTCAAGTTCGTCGAGCCCGAGACGTCCTACGCGGAGCTGGAAAAGCTCGTGGCCAACGCCGAGGCCGTGCTGCAGCGCCTGGAACTGCCGTACCGCGTGCTTCTACTCTGCGCCGGCGACATTAGCTTTGCCGCGGCCAAGTGCTATGATATCGAGCTTTGGGCGCCGGGCCAGGACGCCTGGCTCGAGGTTTCCTCGTGCAGCAATTTCGAGGCGTTCCAGGCGCGGCGCGCCGGCATTCGCTATCGCAACAAGGCCGGAAAAGCGGAGTTTGTCCATACCCTGAACGGCTCCGGAGTCGCCCTTGCCCGGCTGATGGTGG
>JAAZAB010000340.1 GCA_012514555.1 Lentisphaerota bacterium | reverse complement strand
GGTTTCGCGCCGGTGCATTTCGGAATGGCAGGCGCGACGAATCATCCCCTACATCAAGATCGGTAAAAAGTGCGTCCTATTCCGCAAGCGTGACATCGACGCGGCTTTGACGCGGTATGAAGTCAAGGCGGTCTGATCAACTGCGCAAGATCGGGAGGGAGCGGGCGGAAGAAGTGCGCGGGGGATCGGACCCCGCGCGCGGCAATCAGCCGACCATTTCGGCCGGCGACTCAATCGGGCGCACCTGGCCGGCGTGGAACACATAGGCCAAGGCGAAGCGTTCAACGGATTCCTTCACCGGCTCGCCCTTCTCGTCCACCATCTTCGTGTCGATGGCGAAGGTCTTGGGGGTGCTCCACAGCATGAATCCCTTTTCGCCTTTGCGGACAATGAATCCCTTGGCCTTCCAGTCATTGAAAGTATGGAATTCGCTTTGCCCGGTCTGCTCGCGGTAGATCACTTCCAGGCAGGCGTTGAGCGTGTAGCAATCGCGGAACTTGGCCGGGACGCCGGCGAGGATTTCGGCAATCTTCGCGGGGTCGGCGCCGGCTTGGCTGGCAAACGCGGCCTCGCGGTTCATTTCCACGATCCGCTTGAATGGCGCGGTTGCGCGGCAAAGGGCGGCGCGTTTTTCCTTGGCGGCGGCAATCTGGGCTTCGGTGGGCTGGTAGTGTTTTTTCATGGTCGGGTTTCCTTTCGGGTTGGTTCAACTAACAAGGGCGTAATGCAGTTCGAGTTCGGCGGCGGCGATTTCGTCGCCGTCGTGGGCAAGGTCCATCAACTGCTGAATGCGGTTGTCATTCATCTCGTTTTCCGGGACGGAAGAGCTTTGAGCTTCCCGCTGGCTGACTTGGTTCTTCGTCGTGTTCATTTCGCTTTTCCCTGTTTGGTTGGAGGTTTCTTTTTTCATCTTGTTTCCGGTCCGTTTTCGCCTGTCGCTTCACCCCACCCGCAGGGACGGCTCAAGTGGGGAGGCGGAATGGGAGATCCCCTTCAGGGGGGCACCGGCCTGACGCCGCCCCGGGCGGCAGGTTCCCCTCCCCACGCTCGGCGAAGCCGATGAGACAGAAGAAGCGATCAGGCAAACGGCCGGGAAACGGCTGCTGAAAAATGAAACCGGAGGGAAAAGGGGAATCGGCCCCAAGAACGAGACGAAGAACCAACCAAGGACAGCGGAATCCGGAGGTTGTTGGCTCCGCGTAGGGCCGCTGGGCCGTGATCGCGGGAACGGCTACCGCCTGGCGGCGGCGATGGACGGCAAGCGGCCCGAAGCGAAAGAGTTGCGCCGCTCTAAACAGCTAGAACAGCGGGAACAGACGGGGCGTTTGCGGCTGACAAAACAGACGGGGCCTGCTATTTTTTGCCGTTGAAATGACGCTGACGCTCCAAGATCTAAAGTCGCATCTCTGGGACTGCGCGGAAATCCTGCGCGGGAGCGCGGTGGATCGCACGGACTGGAAGGCGTACATCCTGCCGCTGCTGTTTTTCAAGCGCATCTGCGATGTGTGGGACGAAGAAGCCGCGGAAGCGGCCAAACTTTTTGGCGATGCCGATCCGGTCGAATTTCCGGAAGTCCATCGGTTCACGGTTCCGGAAGGATGCCATTGGCGGGATGTGCGCGAGACCCCCGCCAACATCGGCGCAGCCCTATCCCGCGCCATGCGCGAGATCGAGCGGGCCAACCCCGAGACGCTCTACCGCGTTTTTGGCGCGGCGGATTGGGGCAACCGGGAAATGCTGACCGACGAAATACTAAAGGATTTGATCGAGGGGCTTTCGGGGGTGGCGCTAGGCAACCAGGCGGTCGGCACCGACATTCTCGGCGATGCCTACGAATACCTGATCGGGAAGTTCGCCGACATCACCAAGCGCAAGAAAGCCGGGGAATTCTACACGCCGCGCAGCGTGGTGCGGATGATGGTGGAGATTCTCGATCCCAAGGAAGGCGAGAGCATCTACGATCCCGCTTGCGGCACGGGCGGGATGCTGCTGGGCGCGATTGCGCATGTCCGGCAGGCTGGCGGCGATCCGCGCACCTTCTTCGGCAAGATCCACGGCCAGGAAAAAAACCTGACCACGGCGTCCATCGCGCGGATGAATCTCGTGCTGCACGGCATTGAGGATTACCAGATCGTGCGCGAGG
>JAAZAB010000339.1 GCA_012514555.1 Lentisphaerota bacterium | reverse complement strand
AGGAGATAGGAGGCAGAATCCAGAATTCAGAAGAGCTCTGAATTCAACGCTCTGTGTAGCCGTCGCGTTGCACGCGACGCTTCCTTGAGATTCAACGCGTCGCACAGCGACGCGGCTACACAAACAGGCTTACATCCCGGCCGTTTCCGGCGACGGAGGCCCGTCGCCCTCCAGTTTGGAAACCTGCCTGTCCCAAAAGCCCAGTTCTGTATTCAACCCCTCTTCGCGCAGGCAGGAGATAATTTGGAAATCAGGAAAGCAGGAAGGAAAGGGCCCCTGCCTCCTCTCTTTTCCTGATGTTCCTGATTTCCTTATTCAACCCATATGGAGCAGTTTCGATTTCGATAGCCATTTCCCTCTCTCTCCTATCCCCTCTACCCTATATCCTATCCCCTCGTCCTTGGATATTCGATTGCTCTTTCCAGGATCAAGGCCCCTTTCGTCGGCTGCCGTGATCGTCGGGCGGTGGCGCGTAACGGTAGCCTATGCCGTGGGCGGTTTTCAGCCAGGCCGGGTTGGCTGGATTCTTTTCGACTTTCTTCCGCAGCTGGGCCATGTGTTGATCGAGAGTTCGCGTGGTGCCGGCATAGTGAATGCCCCATGCTGCGTCCAGGAGGAGGTCGCGGCTAAGCACCTCATTCGGGTTCGCCCGGAACATCCGGATGAGCGTCATCTCCCGCGCGGAAAGCCGGTGCTGCTTCCTGCCGAGGATTGCGGTGAACTCCTTCTCGCGCACGTCGGCGTCGGCAAACCGGAACACGCCGGGCCGGGCTTCCGCGGGGCATGCGTTCCCGGCCGGGGCCCCGCGCGCGCGGCGCAGCAGGGCGGCCACGCGCGCGAGCAGCTCGCGGATGCCGAAAGGCTTTGTGAGATAGTCGTCCGCGCCGAGCTCGAACCCGACCACTTTGTCGATCTCCTCGCTTTTCGCGGTCAGCATCAGGATGGGCGTTGTGTCGCTGGTCTTGCGAATGGCGCGGCACACGTCGTACCCGTTCCTGCCCGGCATCATTATGTCGAGCAGCACGAGGCCGAAGCGCTCCGGGCTGAACATCCGGATTGCCTCGACGCCGTCCGCCGCGCTCTCGGGCGCATAGCCTTCGCTGGCCAGGGCGTCAACCAGGCCCTGGCGTATCGCGGCGTCGTCTTCCACGACCAGGATGCGGGTGGCTTTCATGCTTGCGCGGCTCCCCCGGCGCCTTCCGCCGGCAGCAGGATGGTGAAGCTTGCGCCGCCTCCGGCGCGGGGCTGATATTGAAGATCGCCGCCCAGGTCGCGCAGGAGGCGCCGGGAAATGCCAAGGCCGAGGCCGCAGCCGGGATGCCGGGCGGTCAGGGAATTGTCAACCCTGTGGAACGGCTGAAACAGCAGGGCTTCGTGCCCGCGCGGAATGCCTGGCCCCCGGTCTGAAACCTCGATCACGGCCCGGCCATTGTCCCGGCATACGACAACCTCAACCGCGCCTCCGTCAGCGGCGTACTTGGCCGCGTTGTCGAGAAGGTTCAAAACGCACTGCTCGAGGGCGTCGCGGTCTGTTTGGATTTCGACCGGGGCGTCGGGCAGCTTGCGGCATAGTGCCAGGCCGGCTTCCGCGAGGCGCGGCGCGTGGGCGTCAAGCACGGCGGTGACGGCCTCCGCCAGGTCGAACCGGGTGATGCAGTATTGTTTGTGGTCCTGTTCGATCCTGCTGAAGTCGAGCGCGTTGTTGACGAGCCGGGCCAGGCGCTGGGTCTCGCGGATAATGGTTCGCAGGTACGCGGTCCGGCGTTCGGGCTCGGCCACGCGCCCATCCTCCAGTAGCTCCGCGTACATGCGGATGGTGGTCAGTGGCGTCTTGAGCTCGTGCGAGACGTTGGCCACGAACGATGTTTTCTGCCGGGCCTCCCGCTGCCGGCGCCGCGCTTCGCGGGTCAGCAGCACGGTCGAGGTCAGAATGGCCGCCGCAAAGGCCGCGAGCATGAGTCCCGCCACAAGCCAGAATGCGGCGGAGCTGCGCGCGGGCCCGCCGCCCGTCGCCAGGCGTATGCCCAGCCGCCAGTGTGGCAGAAGCGGGTCGAGCGGCACGGCGATTTCCGGGCGGACCGCATCTTCGATGGCAGCCGCGCCGGCCTTGTGCAGGATTTGCCCCTCGCCGTTGAGCAGGACCAGTGTCAGGCCGGGCGGCAATTCGCCCGGCATCACGGTAATGAGCTGGGCCAGCAGAGTCATTGTTTCCATCTCCACGCCCCGGACGACTCCCGCGCTATTGCGAATCCAGCCGACCAGGCTGAAATCCTGGCCGCTGAACCATGGTGTCCAGCCCTCGGCCGGTCCGCCCGCCATGCCGCTCGCGGGCGCCTTGTTCCACTGCTGGAACTGGCGCCGCGATTCACGAAGCGGCCGTACTGCCGTTTTCGTCGGCTGCCGGCCGGGATCAGGGGAGGATTCGGGCGCGGGCCCGCCCGCCATGCCGCTCTCGAAAAACACCTCGTAGCGGCTTGCGAAACGCAGCGCCGCCGTGTCCCCGGAGGAAGGGTCGGGGAGCGCCAAGCCCTGGCCCGGAATCCAGAGGAACGCGGTGCGCACCAGCGGATTGCGCTGCTCCCATGCGCGCAGGCTGTCTGGCAGATCCGCATCCGGCATGTCGCGCAAGGCGCGCAGCAGTCCGGCTTCAGCCTCTTCCGTCACGAGCTGGAGCGAGGCTGCCACCGTGCCGGCCAGCTCAGAGGCGGCCGCGCGCTCACGATGCGCCAGCCGCTCCTGCTCGTGCGAAAGCAAGCGCAAGGCAGCCAGCCCGAGAATCACCAGGGGCGCCAATGTCAGCAGCCAGCATAGCAGGAGGATTCTTCGCGTCATCTGATGCTGTTTCCGCCTCTTTCCGGGTTGTTCCGCCATATGCTCCCATGCAGCCAATGTCCGGAACGTCATTCACACTATGGACTTTTCCGGCGCCGCGAACCAGCGATATTTGCGCCTTGGTGGTTGCTCTCATCCAAATCGCTATCGGGATCGGTATCGCTATCGCTATCGATCCCCAAACCGATCGCCAGGCGATAGACGTCCAATCTCCCATGCCCAAGGGCAATTGACCTTCCTTCTTCT